>JBBRGG010000001.1:0-54997 GCA_038240875.1 Phycisphaerales bacterium
ACGCTGGTGCGCTCGGCGTTTCGCGCGATGCGAATCTCCGCTTGCGAAACCTCCGACCCAAACCCGCGCAGCAAGGGCTGATCAAATTGAACCGTGAACGAAACCTGCTCCGCGGCGTTGGGCGTCGAGATAATGCCCGGCGAATAGACATCGGTCCATGAGGCTTCGTGCTGAACGGTCAATCGGCCGCCACTCATGAGTGTGCGACGAACGCCAGCGGTGCCTGCGAATCGCTGGCTTTGGTCCGCGTTATTCGCGTTTGGGACTGAAAAGGTCGAGGCAGCGCGAGGCGAGTCTGTGTTGTTGTACTGGAAGTTGCCAAACGCGGTCCAGTCAAAGGCGGCTTCGGCGGCGACGACCTGTGCCTCGGCGATTGCTGGACCAAGCCTTGCAAATTGAACCGCGAGGTTGTTGGCGGCCGCCGCACGAACGCACGTGCCTAGGTCGAGGGCGATCACGCGAGCAGGCTGACCCAAGAGGTCGGAGCCTGCGGGGAGCGTGGTGTTTGCGTTGGCGGTGGGGCCCGCCATGCGATCAACTTCGGGCATGATGTCGGGCGCGATGCCCAAGCGATCAGAGCTGGGCAACTGTTCGGTGACGATGGGCCTTGGAAACTTGCGTGCCTCGGCGAGCTCGCGCTGGGCGGCTTCGATCACCGATCGGCGAAGTGCTTCTTCATGGTCACCTTGAGTCATGGGAGAACGCGCGCATGATCCCAGCAAGCCACTTGCAATCAAGCAGCCACCGACAAAGCATGTTCCAGCAATATGAGGGAGCAACGCCCGCGCCGTAACGCTAGACGAGGCCCTTTGGTGTGTGGGCCGACTCATGTGGAAGGAACGTAGCGATGCTCAGCTACCGCGTCAAAGGCTACTTGCACGATCATTACGCGAAAACTGCGCGGCGAGCAAGGTTTCGGATCAGTCACTTCTACCTTGCCCATACCTTGGGACGACTCTGGAAGGGGATTGGACGGTGGTGGAGGCCAAAGCGTGCGACAAACCGCTGTGACTGCACCAAAGTTAAGGAAATCGCCGATTACTAAAGAACACTACAGATAAGCTAGACAAATACTTCAGGTTAATTCGTCGTATGCGTGATAAGCCGTTTCTCTAGCGTCTAGGGCTCCACGTGTGCACACTTGAGCTCGCTGGCATACGGAGCGCGAGCCTTGGTCGGAGTATAATTTAGCTTGCTAGTCACGTCGGCACGAGCATTTCGACAAGACAGTGTTTTACAGAACCAAACTGTTTTGAGAACGACGGCTGGGAAGATCTCGAGACGATATTGATTCTTTATCGCCAACACGTCCGTTTATGTGTCGAGTAACGCTTCTCAGTTTGCAATCGACGCCCGTATGCCAGGACCAACACCTATGAAGAACACCACCATCCAGAATTCTAACTCTTGTGCCACCCGTAACGCCCTCCCAACCGCCAAACAATCAAGTTGCGGCGTGTCCTTCATGCACGTCTGCTTCGCTGCGACGATTGCGATTGTTGCCGCTGCTGGCTCGGCACACGCTATGGCCCTGATCGGCACACCATCGACTGTCACGGTTACTCACGCGCTAGGCGCAACTTTGAGTTCAGCCAAGCTAGCGCAAGCGTCGCCAACCATGCCAACCGCGACCGAGCCTGGGTTCGCCATCGTTCAACAAGGCGGCGCGAACATGCGCTGCGCTGATAGCGACCGTTTTTATGTAGTCGCCAAACTCAACACAGGCACAGTCGTCCGCGTCGAAGGCGCCAGCGGCAACTGGTCCATGGTTCGCTACCCCGCCAACACGCCTGCTTTCGTCCGCGTCGAACACGTTCGACTCGAAGGCGACATCGCCACCACGATCCAGGAAACCCAGCTAAAGGCCTTCAATGCGGCCTCTGGATACGCGGGCTCTTTCAAGTCGCTTCTCGCAAAGCCACTTGCGGTAGGTAGCACACTGAAAGTCATTGAAGCCGTTCGCGAAGGCGATGGCCCAATTGTTGCATACAAAGTTGTCGCGCCAGCCGAGGCACGTGGCTATATCGATGCTGCTTCTCTTCGTCCTGCTTCCGCCGACGAAGCCAAGGCCGCCGCGGCTGCGTTTGGAATTGTCTCCAATCCCGCCCCGGTTGCCCTCGTGGTCGCGCCTCTGGTAACGCCTGGTACGACTCCTGGCACTACCCCCAGCGGCACCACTCCAAGCGGCACACTCCTCGACCTGACCAAGCCTCAGCCCACAAATCAGCCCACAAATCAGCCCGCGACTCAGCCCGCAACTGCCCCTCTCACAATCGAGCAAGGCGGGGCAAATCCGGGTCTAGTCACCTCTACCCCAGCAGGATCTAGCCCCGCTGGTACTTTCACCTCAGGTTCTAGCCCAGCGGAAGGCACACCCGCCGTACCTGCAAATTCAACACCAGTTGTTACCGATACCAACATTGCCCCTGCTGATCCACTTCGGCGCCGCACCGGTACGGTTGAACAACTTGAGCAAACCTTCCAGAGGCTGTGGCGCGAGCCGATCTTGAACGCCGAGGTAGACGAACTCGTCGTTGAATACACTCGCGCGATCGCTTCCGAAACATCAGAAGGCCGCAGTCGCGCGCTAAACCAGCGTCTTGATGCCCTCAGGCTACGTCAGGATTTTCGTGATCGCCTCCGCCGCCAGGAAGAAGACAAGGCTAGAAGCGAATCCAGACGATCCGTGCTCACCGAGCAACTGTTGATCGTTGAGCGTGGCCGCGTCTACACCATCATCGGCGAGCTCCAACCTTCGACCGTGTACGACGGGGACCGCCTGCCACTCATGTTCCGCGTGCTCTCTGTCGGTGGCGTAGCTCCGCGAACCTTGGGCTACCTCCGCCCCACCGAAGAATTTACTCTGAAGCAAATGGTTGGCCAAGTCGTAGGCGTCATCGGCAACGCAACCCTCGACCCTTCGCTCAAGCTCAACGTCATCACGCCTGTACGTGTCGATGTCATGCGTGCGGGCGAGCTTGGCCGAGTTGAAACGCGTGTGATTCCTGAAGCAGGCAAGCCGATCCAGACGCCGATGGCTCCAGTAAATCCTGGTCAAGTAAACCCTTCACGAGTTAACCCTGTACCAAATCCCGCGTCTGTTCCTTCGAGCCAAAACCCAGACTCGACGACTTCGCCAGATTCGGGCGTAAGCGAGCAACCCGCACAAGCTCCGTTACAGCAACCTTCGACAGATTTGATCCCAGTTCCGCCACGAGGGTTCTAAGCCAAACGCAGGCGTTTGCCCAGTGCCGATCTGTTTGAGTGCGGGAGCCCATGCGCTCTGCGGTATCTCCATACGCTTCATGCAATGCACGAGCCTGATCAGCCAACCAACAAGGACAGTTCAGAAGGCCAGGTTTACCCCGACGGGCCAGTGAACCCGCAGGGTCACAAACCTTCTGGCTCGTCACCTGATCCAGAAAATGCACACGCGCCTCAACCCGCAAACACTTTCAAGCCTTTGAGCCGAGCAGGATTAACCTTCGCCTCAGGCATGTCTAACAACGAAGATTCTCTCGCCGCCGGCAGGTCCGCCGCCGAACGCGCCTTCGCCAAACTCTCCGAATCAGGCGGGGAATCCTGCGATCTTGCCCTCTGTTTTTTCTCCAAGCATCACATCGATCAATCCATCGAGATGGCCCGCACCATCCGCGAGGTGCTCCGCCCGCGCATGCTCATCGGCGTTTCATCTCATGGCGTAATCGCTGGCGCGACCGAAGTTGAACGCACGCCCGGCATCGCCATCCTCGCCGGTTCCATGCCCCAGGTTTCTCTTCGTGGCTTTACTACCGACGACCTCATGTCCACCTATGACGCACCCGACGGGCTCGACCGCCTCGAAGGCGCGATCGGGTCGGGCGATTCGCTTCGAGGCTTGCTCCTTTTTTCTGATCCCACGACCGTACCCATGATCCGCCTGATCCCGACCCTGGGCGACGCCGCAGGCGACAACGTGCCCATCATCGGTGGCATGGCGTCCGCAGGCAAAGAGCCTGGCGCCAACGCCCTTATCCTCGATGATCGTGTCGTACGCGCAGGCCTCGTCGGCGTGTCCATCTCTGGCCCCGTACGCATCGATTCGATTGTCTCGCAAGGCTGCCGCCCCTTTGGCCCCATGATGATCGTCACCAAAGCCAAAGGCAACCTCATCCTCGAACTCTCAGGCAGGCCCGCGATCGACGCTGTTCGCGAAGCCGTCGCCGAGTTTGGCGAACGAGCCGAACGCGTCTTAAAAGGTGGCCTTTTCATCGGTCGCGTTATCAACGAATACAAAGAACGCTTCGGCCGCGACGACTTTCTCATCCGACCCATCGTCGGTGTTCAGCCTGACCTCGGCGGCATCGGCGTCGGCGACATCATCCGCGTGGGCACCACCGTTCGCATGCACGTCCGCGACGCCACCACCGCACGCGAAGACCTCGCCATGCTCCTGGATGGTCAAGCCGTGCACGAACCACCCGCTGGCGCGCTCCTCATCACCTGCAACTCCCGGGGCAAGAAACTCTTCGGCGAACCACACCACGATGCCAAAGCTGTCGCGCGACTCTTCGCCTCTCCTCGCGCTGGTGAAGCTCGCGCGCGTGGCGGCAAAGATGTCGGCCCCATCGACCCGCCACCACCCGTCGCCGGGTTCTTCGCCGCAGGTGAAATCGGCCCTGTGGGCAAGCGCTCCTACCTCCATGGGCACACAACCTGCTTGGCTATGTTTAGGAACAGATAGTTTAGGAATAATTAGTTTCGGAACAGCTCGTGTCGAAATGGCCCGTTGCAAAATAGCATGCCGCATCGCTGCCAACCCGCAGGCCAAACTTGCTCCTATGCAGCCAAAGCCCCACCATCACGACGAAACCCGCCCATCAAGGCTGGTTTAGTTTCCACATTGCACAATTGGCACCTAACCAATCGCCGATGTACTCTCTGCTCGTGCGTGCTATCCGTGTTTCGTGCGGCTCGTGCGTGCTGCTGTTCAAACTTGCCATCGCTTCTCTTCACGAAAAAGGTTCACCACGATGTGCCGCCTCCTTCTCTACCTTGGCAAACCCATCGTCCTCTACAAGCTCTTGGTCGAGCCCGAAAACTCTCTCATCAACCAGAGCATCCACGCTCGCTCTATCGACACGCCTGTCAATGGCGACGGCTTTGGAGTAGCCTGGTACGTTCCCGAAATCACCTCCAAGCCCGGCCTCTTTCGCTCGCTCCTCCCCGCATGGAGCAACAACAATCTCGAACGCTTGTCTCGCGTTACCCGCTCGGGCACCGTTCTCGCGCACGTACGCGCCGCATCCAGTGGCATCGAGTCCGCCGAGTCCAACTGCCACCCATTTACCTACATGCAATTCGCCTTCGCACACAACGGCGACGTTGGCTGCTTCAAGCACATCCGCCGTCATATCGAAGCCGAACTCTCTCAACAGGCCTACGACCTCATCAACGGCAACACCGATTCCGAACACGTATTTGCCCTCTTCATCGATGAAATTAGAGCCTTGCAAGCTGCCGATACGTCAACCAATGCCGGCGTAGATTCCGCCCTCTTCGCCAAGGCTTTGGAACAAACCGTCGCCAAAGTGCTCGCGTTGGCTCGCATCGCATGCGATCAAGGACACGAAGACGTTAATACGTATCTCAACATCACCATCACCGATGGCGTGCGTGGCGTTGCCTGCCGATGCAGCACCGATACCGATGAAAACACGCCTACGCTCTATGTCTTCCGTCGAGGCGAATATAGCTGCGAAGATGGCGTCTGTCGTCTCGATGTCATGCGTCCGGGGGATGGAGCAGTGGTGGTTTCGTCCGAAGCCCTCACCCAAGACTCTGCGTGGGAAATCGTGCCCCATAACCACATGGTGATCATCGCTCAGGACCGCACCGTCACGATCCGTCCGATGAACCTCGAACAGCCCGCTTAATCCTATTCGCGTGTTACAGCCAGCCAATTTCACGAACACGCCTTCGTCCGATTGCCAACTCCTAGCATCCACCAGCGCTTCCTAGGCGATGCACATATTTGCACATATGATTTAATGAAGCGTATTCGCCTCTTTGCAGCAGGAGACCCTCATCATGGCAATTTCAACCACTTCTTCCACGGGTTCCCAATCGAGTTCTTCTGCTAGCCCAATCTCTGGCCCAATCACTTCGGCTTTGTCGTTCGCCAGCACAATCGAAATGCAAAACCGCCTTTTCGCCGAGCTTTCAAGCATGTTCGGCCGCGAGGTGCCTCTCTACGACAAGTCTCTTCTCGTCAATAAAGAGTGCAACAAAGCCGTCTGCGAACTGCTTGGCCAGTTGCACATCGGGTTCGCCGTCTCAGATCCGCAGCTCGACAAAACCAGTAGCGAACGCCACGGCGCAATCCGCATCGGTAAGCCCGACGAATACCGCTGGATCGCGCGGCTATTTTCCTGCTTCGCCATGCAGCCGCACAACTTCTACGACATGACCAACGTGGGCAACAAAAGCCAGCCGATCATCGCTACCGCCTTTCGCTCGGCGCTTCACCCTGAGCATCGCGTCTTTACGTCGCTGCTCATGACCAACTACTTCGACCCAACTATCAAGGCTCGCATCGAAGCGATTTTGGCCTCGCGCGAAGTTTTTTCTCCTCGCGCCAAAGAACTCATAGAGCGCTCCGAACGCCAAGGCGGCCTCGATTGGAACGATGCCAACGAACTCATCAAAGAAGGCACCGAACGCATCTTCAAATGGACCGGCAAAGCCCGCGATCACCAGCTCTACAAAGACCTCTGCGACGCCGGTTTCAAGATCGCCGCCGACATCGCCTGCTTCGAGCGGCATCACCTCAATCACTTGACGCCCAACACCTTCTCCATGGACCTCTACACCTCCGCCATGAAACTGTGCATGAGTGAGTTGGACGCCGCCACGTTCACCAATCGTGCAACCACCGCCCTCGAACGCCTCGCGGCGGCTGGCGATCACGATTTCCTGCATCTGTGCTTCAAGCATTTCACGCGCGAACAAATCGCCGCCTTCAAGCCGGGCACGCTCGCGCCAAACTCGATCGCTTCAATCGTCACGGCTCTTGTCTCGCGCCTCGAACACCCAGAACTCCAGCTTTCCACGCTCAAGCACGCTGGCTTCAAGGACTTTACCGAAGGCCCAAGCTACGACACGCCGGTCTTGCTCCGCCAAGACGCGTACAAAGCGTTGACCGAGCCCGTAGCCTTCACCAACCTCGACGGCTCGACCATCAACAGCACCCACACCGCACGCTTCGGCGAGATCGAGCAGCGTTTCTATGCCTGCACTATCCCAGGCCGCGCCATGTACGACGATTGCCTCACCAAAGCCGACGCGATCAAAGACAAAGACCCGGGGCTAGCCAAGCGCGATTTTGCCGCGTACGAAGCGGTCTACGCCAGCCCCTTTAGCCTCTTCCCCAAAGCCCTCCCCGCGCTTCTTTCCCAGGGTTTGGTCTATGGAATCTACGCCGTAACTGCTAAGGGCCTCGCCGCCAAAGGCACGATCAAGACCTCCAACCACGTCGACCTGCTCACCGATCTTCTCGCGCATGGCTACGCCAGCTATGACGGCTTGCGCTACGAAGACTTTCTCCCCGTTAGTGCCGCAGGTATCTTCGCCTCCAACCTCAACCAATATGGCACGCAATCAACCGCCGCCACCAAGCCCACCTACACCCAAGACATGCTCGAAACCATCATGGGCATGAAAATCGTCGACTCCGACAAGGCCTACCACGGCTTGCAATCGCAATCGCTTCTCAATCTCTACGCACAGCTTGACGTGCTCGACCAGCTCCCCGGAAGCCACCGCGCCCAACTCATCGCTTCAGCGGCGTACGCCCCAGCCAAGCCGTAAGGACTCCTCGCTGAATTCCTGGCTGACTCGAATTCCAGGCCAAGTTGAGAACTCGCTCTCCCGCCATTATCCACCAAACGGGCCGCGCACCGCCAGCGTCAAATGATCTGTCTGAATGTTCACAAAAAGTGTCGTTCCATCTGGTGAGAAGCAAGCCCCGGCAAGTTCAGACGCCGACAGCGCGTTTCGCGCAAACGTAGTGACATCGCCATTTGGCTCAACGCGCAGCAATCGGTTCGGCCCTTCGCCATCTTCGCACACAAAGAGCTCACCCGAAGGCGACACCGTCACATTGTCGGCGTTCTGAACCACCTTCGAGTCATTGGGCTCAACAAACAATTCCAGCGTCCCACCCTTGGTGTTCATGGCTTTCACGCCTTCTCCAGCTAACGTCGCCGGCGCACTTTCATCCGTGCTAGGCGTATACCGCCATAACTGGCCCATCAACGCAGTCCCACCAGACGTGCACGCGAAGTACGCCGAATCATGCCCCCACCACATTCCTTCGCCTCGCGCGAATCGCGCCGCCCCAGATTGATACCCGCGGTGCCGAAGATCATCCTTGGGCGATTCGACATCATCCATCGCCATCCATTCGCACTTATACTTGGTTCCAATTGCAATTGCCTTCGTATCTCCGAGCACCGGAAATTCGTTGCTTGGCTTGCCTAGGTTTCCGGTATCGCGTGAAGGCGAACCCGTGATAACAAGCGCCTCCAAGCTGCCACCCATTAGCAACTTCCCGCGTTCTTTAGGCACAAATCGATATATCAACCCATCCACGCGATCTTCGGTCAGGTACACGATCCCCGTCCTCGGATCGATGCACACCGCTTCGTGATTGAATCGCCCCATCGCCTTGATCGGCACCGCGTCCACAAGCTCAACCTTCGTCGTCGCGGGCACCTCAAACACATACCCATGGCTTTGCTCGCGATTCCCACCTCGCACCGCAACATCTTCCTCACACGACAACCACGATCCCCAAGGCGTCGGCCCGCCCGCACAATTTCGGTTCGTCCCCGCAAGGCTCAACCACTGCTTTTGTAACTTTCCCGTCTTGGTGTCATAAACCAGCGTGGTTGTGCCGCCGAGCGAAGGCGCGATCCCACGCCCACGATCAAACAACTTGGCCGCGTCGATCTTGGCAAGACCCTCGTTGCCCTTGCCAAACGAACTGAACTGCACCATCTCAGGCCCGAGTTCATAGTTGCAAACGATGATCGTCAGCCCATCAGGCCCCGCAAACGCCGCCATCCCGTCCGCACGCCCAGGCACAACTAGCCCATCATCCATCTTCTGCCCAGCTCGACTGATGATCTCGTACGTAAACCCCTTCGGCAAATCAAAGATCCCTCGTGGATCCTTCACCAAAGGCCCAAACCCGCCTTTGCCCAAGCCACCCGCCGCACCGTTCACTTCCGCCGCAAACAGCCGCGACCCGCCAGAGCCCATCGCCATGTGCAACCCCGCAAACCCAAGCGAAAAAGCAGCCGATCGACGCAGAAACGCTCGCCGAGAAACGTCCAAATCCTGCTGCTGCGTCTGATTCGCGTTCATGAATCTGCTCCTTCATCAACCATTACAAAGGCTCAATGGCTCTGGCAAGCTATACGTTAAACACATCGTAGTTGTGCTTCGCCCCTCAACCTTTGCGAGCTTTACCTTCTGTGCGCTTCTTCACGGAGATTTCGTAAATCTCGCCCTCGCCCGCACTACCATTGGCACCATGATCACCCCCTCGCCGACGACGAGCATCGATCCGGTTTTGGCCCGTGGCACCCTCCTGGAAATCGTTCCAGAGTCGGGCCAGCGTCCTGCCCACCTGACCTTCGCCGTCCCCAACACGAGCTATCAAATCGCTCTTCTACCCATTGGTGCAATGCCTACGCCCGATCGCATCGGTAAGCGGCTCATCGGCACCATTCGCGCTAAAGCCCGCCGAATCGACGTTGTCGACACCGGTGGCAGATATCTTGAACCCGTCTATGGCCGCCCTCGCCGAATCCAAGGCACCATAATCAAAACCGTCGGCGACGCTCTAGTCATCGACGCTGGCGTCCCCATCCACTGCACGCCCACCGACCCACGCCAAAGCGCCAGCCAATTTCAGCCCGGCCAGCTTGTCAGCTTCGACGCCCTCGATGGCGCGACCTTCGAGCCTTCTGCACACAGCTCCCACAGCCTTCGCTAGCAACCAAGAAGACCGACGTTCTCACCTTCCTCGTCCACTCCGACGTGAACAACAAGGTCGCCACTTCCTTTGGCATCGCCTGCGAAATACCCAAGGTCGTAACCGAAAAAATCCAGCTTGACTTCGCCGACTAAAACGGCAAAAAAAATAGCGCCAAGCTCCCTCTCGCTGCAGCCTACATCATCAACACCGATGGCAAAATCGCCTGGTAATACGTCAAGTCTGACTACCGCGAACGAGCCGAGCCCGATGACATCCTCGCCGCACTGCGTGCCATGAAGACAGCGACTCCAGCCGCAACACCTGCCGCTCCTGCAAAGCCCTGAATTACCGGCTAAGCATACAACGAATTTACCTTTGGGTACCCCCTCTCTCCGAGATGGGGCATTGCATTTGTGTCTTTGCATTTCGTGCCACCATGATTGTTTCAATCGTGGTGCTGCCTTTGGTTCTGTCTTTACCTTCCTCTTGGGTACCCCAACTCTCCGAGAGGGGGCTTTGTCTTCTGCTTTTCTACTCTGAATTACGGCTGTTTCCTCTTTGTTCTCTCGATATTTTCCTCCTCAACACAACTGTTCTTTAAGCGTGTAACCTCTCGCTCCACTGAGCATCTCACACACATGAGCACACATACCAATCAATCCCACTTGTCCCAATCCCAATCCCAATCCCAATCCCACTCCCACTCCCAATCCAAATCCCAAACTCGTGGCACGTTCCGCTGGACCCTTCGCCTCTTAGGCATCTCCGCGTCGTGCCTCGTTCCCATGACCGCGGCCGCGCTCGCCCAAGGCACCGCTACCGAACCGGCCCCCACCTCTGCCCCCACCTCTGCCCCCGCAGCGGCTTCCCCAGCGCCCGCGCCTCCCAAGGTCAATCTCAAAGAGCACAACCTCGGCAAAAAGTCCCTCGCGATCCAAGGCTACGACCCAGTCGCTTATCACCCCGAAGGCGGCAACAAGCCCACCAAAGGCCTCGACACCATCACCGTCACGCACGAGGGCGAGGTCTATCGCTTCGCCACGCAGACCAACGCCGACGCCTTCAAGGCCAACCCCGCCAAATACACTCCAACCTACGGCGGCTGGTGCGCATGGGCCGTCGCCAAGAACAAGAAAGTCGAGATCGACCCCAAGGCCTACTCCGTCGAAAATGGCCAGCTCTATCTTTTCTACAGCGGTGACCAGGTCGAAGACTGGAACAAATCTCCCGATACCTATCGCCGCAAGGCCGACACCGCCTGGCTGAAAATCTCGAACGAAAGCCGCGTCGCTCAAGATGCGTATGCCAAGCACGTCGAGGAGGCAGCAAAGATGAAGGCCGAAGCACCCATGGCTACTCCGACAAATCCCGTCGCCGCCAAGCCCCTCGCCGCCGAACTGACCAAGATCCGCGACAATTTCAACGCCAAAGCCCCCGAAGAAATCAAGGTCGCCTTCGAGCAAGGCATCAAAGACGTCGACGCCCTCAACCTCTCCAAAACTGGCCTCCAAATCGGCCAAACCGTTCCCGACTTCACCCTCCCCAACACCGAAGGCGGCAACACCACCCTCGCCACCGAGCTCGCCAAGGGTCCCGTTGTCGTCACCTTCTACCGTGGCGGCTGGTGCCCCTACTGCAACGTCCAACTCAAAGCTATGGATAGCAAGATCAAAGAGTTCGACGCCTTGGGCACTCGCATCCTCGCCATCAGCCCGCAGCTCTCACACGCTTCGCTCACAACCAAAAAGAACGACGTTCTGACCTTCCCCGTTCTCTCCGACGTGAACAACAAGGTCGCCACTTCCTTTGGCATCGCCTATGAAATGCCCAAGGTCGTCACCGACAAAATCCAGCTCGACTTCGCCGATTACAACGGCTCTGTAAATGGCGCCAAGCTTCCTCTCGCCGCTACCTACATCATCGGCACCGACGGCAAAATCGCATGGTCCTACGTCAAGTCCGACTACCGCGAACGCGCCGAACCCGACGACATTCTCGCCGCCCTCCGCGCCATGAAGGCCGCGGCCACGACAACTCCCGCCGCTGCGGCCAAGCCCTGAATTACCGGCTAAGCATACAACGAATTTGCCTTTGAATACCCCCTCTCTCCGAGAGGGGGCTTTGCTTTGGTGTCTTTGCATTTCGTGCCACCATGATTGTTTCAATCGTGGTGCTGCCTTTGCCTTTGTATTTCCTTTGCCTTTGTATTTCCTTTGCCTTTGTCTTTGTCTTGCCTTTGGGTACCCCCTCTCTCCGAGAGGGGGTCTTTCGATTTTGTATGCCTGTGCTATAAACAAACACACATACAACACAGATCACTTCGGCAGAATGGCCCCAATAGCGCTGCGCCGCGCATGTGCCCCCTACATTTAACTCTCACCCTGCCAAAGGAATCAATCATGGCTAAACGTGCCCTGACCAACGCCGCTCCGCTCGAAGTCACCAAGACCTACAAGCTCTTCATCAACGGCGCGTTCCCCCGCACCGAGAGTGGCCGCTCCCTCGTGATCCACTCACGCAACAGCACACAAGCCAATCCCGTCGTCTTCGCGCACATCTGCCACGCCTCGCGCAAAGATCTTCGCGAGGCCGTCGAAGCCGCCCGCGCCGCGCTTCCCAAGTGGTCCGCGACTGCTCCCTACACCCGCGGCCAGATCCTCTACCGCCTCGCCGAAATGATGCAAGGCAAGGCCGCCGAACTCGCCGACGCACTCGAACACATCGCCTCTTCCCCTTCTCCAACCAAGCCCGCTTCCAAGCCCTCAACCAAAGTGACCAGTGGCGTGCGCACAAATAAGGCCACTTCGGCTTTAACACTTTCGCCGCGCGACGAAGTCTCACTCGCCATCGACACCGTCGTCCACCACGCAGGTTGGGCCGACAAGCTCGCGCAAGTCCTCGGCACCAACAACCCCGTCAGCGGCCCCTACTACAACTTCACCATCCCCGAGTCCGTCGGCGTCGCCGCCTGCATCGCCCCCGATGCCCCACCACTGCTCGGCCTCGTTTCGCTCCTCGCCCCCGCACTCGCCACCGGTTCGACCACCATCGTCATCGCGAGCGACGCCAACCCAATCCCTGCGTGTATCTTGGCCGAGGCGTGCGCAACGTCTGACATTCCAGCCGGTGTAGTCAACATCCTGACCGGCCTGCGCGATGAACTACTGACACACATCGCCCAGCACCGTGACATCGACGCAATACTCGCTGCGTCACCATCTCCTGCCAACGCCGCGATCATCCGCACCGGCGTCGCCGAAAGCATCAAACGCGTTTCTATCTTCGAGCCCGCCGATTGGAAAGCCTCGCGCGCAACCCATGGCTTGTCATGGATCGAGCCCAGCGTCGAATACAAAACGATCTGGCATCCCTCAGCGGTCTGAACGACTCACGCAAACCCGCTCACACTCACCTAGTTTGTGCGCACAAATCAGGCTACTGAATTGTTCTCATTCTGAGCCCGTCCAAGCTCAAACGCCCTGATTGTCAGGTGCACACCCGCGCACAAGAACGCGACGAACAGCATGCCGCCCAAGATCGCAGTCGTGGGCGCGATCCATGAAGGCATCGACGCCATCGCGTCCTCGATTACGCCGCGCTTCCAAACCGCAATTACACCAAGCACAACGGGTATCCACGTGGCGAAGGCTTTGATCGCGGTTGTCCGCGCACTGGCGTTTCGCCCCAGCACCGTCAGCACGGCGATGCCGCCGATGACTCCCGCGATAGCTGATCGGATCAGAACGTACTCACGCAGTGATATGGGCTCACCACTACCACTGACATACAGCACCTGCCCGACGCTCATAAATGCGAGAACGCTTGAACCAAAGACCGTGCCAGCGATGCACAGCAGCGCGAGCCCGGGTGCCTCAGCAAATCGCTCGAAGGCAACTAGCACCGCAAGAATTCCCGCGGCGAGCGTGATCGCCTCAAATGCCGCAAAGTTCCATAAAGGCGATGGCCCCACGAAGATAGAAAGCACCATCATTCCAAGAGCTGTCACAACAATTGCAACGCCCAGCACGCCGACAAGCACGCGCGAAGGCTTCCACACCGGATAGGTGTTGAACTCCCCTTGGGTAGGCGACGCCTGGGAGCTCTTGATATGCGGCAATTTAACCGAAGCACTTTGGCCACTTGATTCTGGCATACGCCCCTGCTCTTTTGAGATTGACCCCGAGGAAAACCGCTGGAATCACGTTGAAGCATTTAGCCAACGCTCGATCACTTGCTGTACGAGCATATCCACATTTGGTTCGTGGCCAAGGCGAGCAACTCGCGCGCTGCCGACTTGAAACGATGTATCTCTTTCTTCGTCCAACTTGGCTTCCAGTTTGAGAACTTTATGGGGCCTATCGCCAGGTGGTTTCGACATTACCAATATTCGAGATTCTCAACGCGAACACTTGTTCTAGGTGTTGGTTTAAACATCTAAACTTGTCCTGAATTACGCGTGCGTTATTAGCATGCGTGTGCATGCGCAGGTTCTGCGCAATTTAATCAATCTGTTATCGGTCTTTCCGATCTATTCGTGCACCCAATATCACATGTTCAAACGATACCCACGCGCAATGAAGGGCACCCCTGTACAACGCCGATGAACTGTTACGCCAACATCTTTTAAGCGAAAGCCCAATGAACACATGCTGGCGGAAAATGGTGCGAAGCGTTTAGACGCAACAACGTCGCGGCGTTGAGCGAAAGCAGAACGCGTGTTGGCATCGTGTGTGCGTATGTCACAGGAATCAAGACACAAGCATCTTTTGCCACTGGCCTTAGCTCCGAACAGCCAGTGTGCGGCAACGAACGAGGGTCCTGTCATGATCAACAACCCCAATCACATTGCAAAGAACTCGGGCGTTTTTGCGCTGCAGAATTTCCGCGCGCACCCGGCGATCGATCGCGCTCGCCGAATGCATGCGAGGGTTCTGTCAGCGTGGACCATGGATCTGCTCTGGATTCGCCAGCAACAGTTGCACATTCCAGGCTATCGCGATCACACGGGGGACGCGATCCAGCCCCTTGCGCCGCAGACCTTGGGCATGCAATCTGCTTCATTGTGCTTTGCGACTCCTCGTCCGCCACGGTGGGCCGATGCACGCAAAGCGGCGTAACGCCTGCCCACGACCGATCAACCAACGAGCTTCTACAGCGGCTCATCTTCAGGCTTCATGTTTCAGCTTCACGTTCAGCACAGGCATTTGGGAGGAATCACCATGAGCGGCATCACCAGCGGCGTCGGCATCTTCAGCGGCATCGACTCGCGCAGCATCATCGATCAACTCATCGCGGTCGAAAGCCGTCCAAAGCAACAGGCACAAAACCGAATCTTTCAGTTGCAGCTACAGAATGGCGCGTACCTCGATATCAACACTCGCTTGAACGCACTTAAAACAGCGTCCTCTGCGTTCCGTACTAACAACACATTTTCTTCGAAAACATCTACATCCTCGAACGAGGAAGTCTTGAAGGCCACCGCGTCCAACACGGCGATATCTGGC
Organism: Phycisphaerales bacterium; assembly: GCA_038240875.1. Taxonomy (GTDB): domain Bacteria; phylum Planctomycetota; class Phycisphaerae; order Phycisphaerales; family UBA1924; genus JBBRGG01. Next base: position 15,529 of record JBBRGG010000001.1, read on the forward strand.
ACGTACCAGTTTATCGTTGATCGCCTGGTTTCTTCGCAGCAGAACCTCTCGCGCGGTATCGCCACGCGGAACCAGACCGCGCTGGGCCTGACCAATGTCACTCTTGAATCATCCGCAGCACGCCTGGACCGCGATGTTTCCTTGAGCGATCTCAACAACGGTGCAGGCGTGCGTCGCGGCAAGCTCTCGATCACGGATTCGCTGGGTGCGAACGCCGTCGTCGATCTGTCGCGCGCCACGTCGGTGCAGGAAGTTCTGGACACGATCAATGATGCCTCAGGCGTTCGTGTCACGGCATCGGTCCAAGGCGGGCGATTCGTTATTACCGATGATAACGGCGGCGTCAGCTCGGTTTCCAATGTTTCCGGGTCGAACGTAGCGACCGATCTTGGCTTGACGGGCGTCAGTTCTTCGGGCGGCGCGATCACGGGTAATCTTGTGTACTCACTCTCGCGTTCGACGAGCCTTAACGCGCTGGGCGATGGCCGAGGCGTTTCGATCCGCAATGTCGTGGGCGAAGATGCCTACACATTTACCATCAACATCGCGGGTACTTCACCCGCGAGCGTTCGCGTCAATCTCGGCGAAGTCTGGCAGACACAAAGCGGCACGCTCACGCGTACCAAGGGCGAAGCCGCAACCGTTGGCGAAGTCGTTGATCGCATCAACACAGGGCTTACCGCCGCTGGCGTGACCACGGTCGCCGCGAGCATAAACGCGAATAATGGCCGCCTTGAAATACGTGATTCCACTGGCGATCAGGCGGTTTCCGTCGTTGAGAATGGCGGCAATACCGCACGCGATCTTGGCCTTCTTGCCGATCCAGATGGTGGCAACATCCTGGGCAATCGAATCTTCTCGGGCCTCAACACCACACTCATCTCCGGCGTCAACGGCGGCAAGGGCTTTACCGGCAATGGCGTCCTCAACTTTCAAGCACGCGATGGCACTACCTTTTCCACTACACTAAGCAAAGACGCCACGCTCGCCGAAGTAGCTTCGCAGATCGAAGTCGCTTCTAGAAATAGTGGTGGGCCTCAGCGTCTGAAAGTTACGCTGAATAACGACGGCACGGGCTTGCAGATCACCGACATCACCGGCGCGACAACATCAAACCTCGTGATTACCGGAGCCGTCGGCAACGACACCGCCACTTCGCTCGGGATCTCGACGGGCAGCAGCGGCGTCGCGGCCAACGCGGTCAAGGGCGGCAACCTTCAGCGTCAATATATTTCCGGCGCAACGCTGGTTTCTTCGCTTAACCAAGGCAAGGGGATTGGTGCGGGCGTCTTCCGAATCACCGACGCGCAGAACAACGTCGCACTCATCGACATCGCCAGCGACACTCGCACGATTGACGATTTGCTACGCGAGATCAACGCGACCAACCTCAACGTCATCGCCCGCGTCAATTCCAACGGCGACGGTATCGAGATCGTCGAAGACGTCGTAGGCCCGATTGGAAGCAACGCTATCAAGATCGAAGACACCCGTGGCTCGGTCGCCGCCTCTCTCAACATCGCGGGCACGGCCAAGGGCGTCGGCGTGCTCAACACGCTCAACGGGACGTACGAGCGCAATGTCGAACTTTCCGCAGCGGACACGCTCGAACAAGTCGTGAACAAGATTAACTCTGCGAAGGCGGGCGTGTCGGCGGCGATCATTCGCGACGGTAACGGTGCTACGCCATTCCGGCTTTCACTCGCGAGCAATGCAACGGGCAGCAGCGGACGCGTCATCATTTCATCCACTGGTGAGGATCTTGCGCTTTCCACGCTTGATTCAGGGAGCGATTCGCGTGCTTTCTTCGGGTCTTCGGATCCTGCCAGGGCTCTGGTTGTCGGTGGATCCACCAATACGCTTGACGATGTACTCACCGGTGTGCGCATCGACCTCAAGGGTGTGAGCGCTAATCCTGTGAGCCTCAGCATCACCAACGACACGGGCGCCATCGAGAGTGCAGTAAACCTCTTTGTGTCCGCGTTCAACACCGTGGTTGATCGAATCGATTTCCAGTCGCGCTATGACCAGGCAACCAACAGAAGCCAGCCCCTCGTCGGCGACGGTACCGCTCGCGAGCTGCGCAGCCAGTTATTTAACGCGATATCAGCGCCGTCACGAGGCACCACCGGAACGTTCAACCGGCTTTCACAGATCGGCGTCAGCATTACCTCTGGCGGCAACCTTACGGTCAACACCGATACGCTTCGGGCCGCTCTCGCGCAAGATCCCGCGAGCGTCGAAGCACTCTTTACCGCGCGCCAAGCCGTTGACGATACCAATATCGATCTGGGTAACGGCATCACTGCACGAAACCCAAATTCGGGCCAGACTTTCTCGACGCTGAGCGTTGCGGGAATCGTCGAACAGCTCGCCGATCGCTACATCAACAACACCTCCGGCGTTCTTACAGGTCGCAGCAATTCGATCCAGACACAGATTACGATTCAGAACTCGCGTATTTCCGGGTTTGATAGCCGCTTGGCGAATAGCCGACTTGTACTGGAGCGCAGATTTCTCGCGATGGAAAAGGCGATCGGAGGCCTTCAATCGCAATCTTCCGCGCTCAACTCGATCCAGCGTATCGGGTAGGTTCATTTGAATGACGTTCACTCAAGCATAACTTGCTGAGCATGCACAAAGCAAAGTCCGTTTAACCCAAGCTTCCAATCTGCCGATAGCCTTCGCATGACCGCTTACGCACCCAAGTTTCTCATGCAGAATCAGACGACCAACGGCGGGCAATCAGCCACGTCGGGTGGCACTTCGGGTGGTACGTTGGGTGGTATGCATACTGCGAATGCACAACCCCAAGGCAACAACACACAGTCGAACACGACCGCGCAAGCCTATTTGCGCACGCGCGTCATGACGGCTCCGCCCGAAGAGCTTCGCATGATGCTCTTGGATGGTTCGGCGAAATTTGCCAGGCAGGCGCGCGAGGCCTTGGATCGCAAGGACTTTGAGGGTCAGTACCTAGGCACGACCAACTGCCGAAATATCGTCTTTGAATTGATGACCACGATCCGCGAAGAGCCCAACCCAGAACTTGCGTCGCAAGTGAAATCGCTATACGCATACATTTATAAGCTACTGACCGAAGCCTCTCTTGAACGCGATGGCGGAAAGTATGATAAGGTCATCGAACTACTGGATTATGAACGCGACACATGGGCGATGGCAATCAAGCAACTTGTTGTGGAACGAGCCAGCGGAAGCACGCCAAGCTCGATGGCTCCTGCATCTGCTACTTCTTCGGCTCAGGCTTCAGCCGCGCCAGCCGTGCTGCCATTTAGCGCTCCAGCCGCGACCAACCTTGCAACGTCTCGTGCACCGCTGTCGATTCAAGGCTGATCTTAACTAAGCAAATCCAATTGGTTTAAGTCCAAGAACACGATTGGACACTGTGTTGTTTGGCGAGCAACGCCGCCGAAGCTCGCATGTTCGGCTTGGCTAAAGTTGGACTTGGCTAAACGCGCTTCACGATCACCACCTTTGGCACAGACCGTGCCTCTTGCTGACCCTGCTCTCCAGCCGGCGGCAACACCCGCGCCCAAGCGACTTGATGAAGTTCTCGGCCAGGATCATGCTCTTGATGTCCTCACGCGTGCGCTCGATGCCGGTCGCATCCACCACGCGTGGATCTTTCATGGTCCGATGGGCGTTGGAAAGCGAACCACGGCGTTGGCGTTTGCCGCGTTGCTCTTGGATAGTGGCACGCAGCGAACGTTTAGTGGCGTGTGGGAAGCCGACCCAATGAGCAAGGCTTCGCAACTACTTGCTGCGGGCACGCACCCTGATCTTCATTTGATCACCAAAGAGCTCGCGCTCTACGACGAAGACCGCACAGTCCGCGAGCGCAAGCTGGCAACGATTCCCAAGGCGGTCATTACCAAGCATCTGATCGAGCCTTCGCAGCTTGCTTCGCAGATGCAAGGCGGGCTCGCGTCCAAGGTGTTCATCATCGATGAAGCCGAATTACTTGATCGGTCTCTCTCCAACGCACCGGTACAGAACGCGATCTTGAAGACGCTGGAAGAGCCGCCGGATCGCACGGTGATTATTCTGATCACGTCGAACGAGGATCGATTGCTGCCGACGATCCGCAGCCGCTGCCATCGTGTTCGCTTTGGGCCTTTGACAAGCACGGCGTTCGCGCAGTGGTCGCGTGGCTACGTTGCACAGAGAGCCAGCGGATCAGCATTGCACACCGGCAACGGGCGCGATGAAGACAAAGACTCTGACGATGATTCTTCCGATTCATCGGTGGACTCAGCGGACTTTGATTCGCCCGGCAACGGAAACCAAGCTGCGAGCACATCATCGCGTGCGCTCTCGCATGAAGCAGTCGCATGGCTGACAGAGTTTGCCGACGGGTCGCCGGGGATCTTTGCGCTGGCTGCGGACGAAGGGTTTCATGAGTGGGCGGCCAAGCTCGCCGGGCCTTTGGATAGCGCGATCAAGGGGACATATTCGCTTGCGCTTGGGCCTGTGCTGTATGAGCTTGCCGAGGGATATTCCAAAGGCATCGTCGCGGCAGCGGAGAATGCTAGCAAAGAAGCCGCAAATCGTAAGGCGGCAGATTGGTTGTTGCGGTTGGTGTGCACACGGTTGCGTGCTTCGCTGCGTACGTCGGTCAAGCAGGTAGCCGCGGGCACGAATGCGGCAACACGCGTGCGAACCGATAGCATGCTTCACGCGATTGATGCGGTGCGTGAGGCTGAGAGCGAGCTGGATGCGAATGTGAACCCGCTGTTTGTGTTTGAGAAGTTGGCGGCGGAGATCGCAGCGGGACACGCGTAAGTGAGCGAAGAAAGAGCGATACATCGCGGACAGGTTTGAAAGCAGAACTGTGTGCGTGTGTGAACGCACGGAAAGTTTCGCTTGTTGAAGTACACTGAGTAAAAAATGAAACGAACCCTGGACATGTGCCCGGGGTTCGCGAAGAAGTTTGATTTGACTAGCTTTTTTTAGCCAGCAAAGTGTGCGAAGGCGCGGTTGGCTTCGGCCATGCGGTGGGTCTGGTCACGAGTCTGCATCGCCTTGCCTTCTTTCTTCGCTGCGGCGTAGATTTCGTCGGCGAGACGGTTGGCGATGGGACGGCCGCCTTCGGCGCGAACCGAGTCGATGATCCAGCGGAACGCGAGGCTCTGCTGACGCTTGCGGTTGACCTGCATGGGAACCTGATAGTTGGCACCGCCGATTCGCTTGCTGCGAACTTCGACGAAGGGCTTTACGTTCTCGATTGCCATGTGGAATACCGCGATGGATTCCTTGGGGGCGTTGGGGTCGGTTTCCTTGACCAGCTTCTCTTGAATCGCGTCGAGCGCGCCGTAGACATTGCGGACGGCGACCGACTTCTTGCCGTCGTACATGATGCAATTGATGAAGCGGCTGAGGACGATATCGTTGTAGCGAGAATCGGGCTTGAGCTGCTCGGCTGCACTGGTGAAACGCTTGCGACCCATCGTGAAACTCCTGTTGGCTGACGTACCCGGCCATCTGGCTACGTGTCGTTCACCGCATCAAACTCGTGCGACGCTGCACGGCAGACGCGATTACTGCCGGCATGAACACTGCCTTTCCAAAGGCGTACGTGCTATGCCAACGTGATTGAACTGGTTGAGAATGAAATGTCGAGGTAAAGTCTGAATGCGAAGTGAATTCAAGGGGAATCGCTGCAAGGTTTACTTCGCCGCGGCTACCTTGGCTCGCTTGGCGCCGTACTTGGAGCGGCCCTTCTTGCGGCCTTCGACGCCGAGGCAGTCCAGCGTGCCACGCACGATGTGGTAGCGCACGCCGGGAAGGTCGCGTACGCGGCCACCACGCACGAGCACAATTGAGTGCTCTTGGAGGTTGTGGCCTTCGCCACCGATGTACGCCGTGACTTCCTTGCCGTTGCTCAAACGAACACGCGCGATTTTGCGCAATGCCGAGTTAGGCTTTTTGGGAGTCGTGGTGCGGACAATGAGGCATACGCCGCGACGCTGCGGGCATTCCTCGATATCCTTCACCTTGTTGATCTTGGCGAGTGGTCGGCGGGGCTTGCGAACAAGTTGATTAATCGTGGGCATATGGGTCTCGTCCTGCCGCCCTTCCGGGGCGGGACCAGAATACTAGGCTTCATACAACGTTCGGCAAGCCAAGTCGCCCCAACTGCGACACATCTTCTGTCCGATGGCTCCACTTTTTCTTCAAGACGCGAAGCTGGAACCACTCGCGCATGCCTATTTGATCCCTAACGAGCTGTGATCTTCGTTCATCTATCACCTATTTTAATGCCTTTGCTCCCCCTGTACATGTAACCAGAGCACACTTGCATTCTTTCTCGCTATCCTTAAAGACACGTATGCCAAAGAAGCCACAAATGCACAACCCGGACACGACCAAAACCGCCAAATCCTCGCGCGCTTCGAAACCTGTAGATAAATCAACTCCATCTTATAAGGGTAATTCTCGCACGCGTGTCGCGCTTGAACCTGCCCTCGACGTCTCCTTCCGTGAGTTTCAGCAGTTAATTTACGATCGTTACTACGCCTCCGACGCGGCCCGAGGCGTTCCAGGCACGTTCATGTGGCTTATCGAAGAAGTCGGCGAGCTCGCGACCGCTTTGCAAGACAACGCACCAGGCAAATCCCCCACTGCTGCGGAGAAAGCGAACCTTCAAGAAGAGTTCGCCGACGTGCTCGCATGGCTGACCACCATCGCCAACATCGCGGGCGTAGACCTAGCGTCAACGCTTACCAAGTACACCGACAAGGACCGCGTCAAAGGCGTAAAGTCGTAACCGCCTAGAGCACACGCTTCCATAGAGCGCGGTATCAATCTTTGGACTTGCCCGCACGCATCAAGCGTTCGCCTTGCTCGGGCGTCATCGAACCCTCGGCGATGTACGCCGCAATTTCGCGTCGGCTACGTTCGCGGCCCAATGATTCAATCACGCTGGCGATTGTTCGAATAAGCACTATGCCGACAATAAAGCCGCCGATCATAGCGATGGGAATAACGTCGTTGGTCATCGCCAGAGTTGGGTTCAGCAGCGTGTTCATCGTGCGTGGACTCCAATTCGTGCGTGTTCTGGCGAATCCAAAAGGTTATTCTACTTTCAACTAACTGCGTGATCCACAAACTATAGAGGCGCGGCGTGCCTCACAGTTGGCCAGTTCTCTTCCTGTCCTTGGGAACCGCACGGCTACGGTTTCGCGTCAAACCTCGCTGCCTTCATACGCTTTGACGGCCACGAAACCTGACCTTTCATGGGTACCTTTTCAATCAAGCCCAATCAGCCAAATCCCGCAGCCAATGCGTTGACGCCTCAGGAGTATGGCGTCATCGAACAAGGGCTCGCGATGTACGCACAAGGTTGGTTTCCCATGGCGGAAAGTTTCAATGCTCGCGCCAATCGCGTGAAATGGGTACAGCCTGAATCTCGCGCGTTGATTCCGCTCGACCACGCCTTCCACATTCCAAAGTCACTCGCGCAGCGAGTAAAAAGTGGCCGATTCATCATCACCACCGACACATGCTTTGGCACAGTTATCCGCGCTTGCGCGACTTCTACGCGCATTGATGAAGAAGGCGATGTCGCCGGGACCTGGCTTCATCCCACCATCATCAGGCTCTTCGAGCTCTTTCACAAGGCAGGCTTCGCTCACTCTATAGAAGCTTGGCGAGAAAGAGAACCTTCTGAATCAACAACTGCCGACTCAAAGCTCGCGCCCGCGCACAGCGTCGGCAACCACACACTCGTCGGCGGGCTGTATGGCCTTGCGCTAGGTTCGGCGTTCTGTGGCGAGTCCATGTTTTCGCGCGGCGAGCGGGGCGGCACCGACGCGAGCAAAGTCTGCCTGGTTCACTTGGTAAAGCACCTTCGTGCGCGTAAATTTACCATGCTTGATGCGCAGCTCGCCAACCCACACCTCGCACGCTTTGGCCAATATGAAATCGAGCAGCATGAGTATCTTGCTCTGCTTTCAACCTGCGTCAATGAACCTCATGATTGGCAGCCCTTTGTGCCGAATCACACGCTGGCGTAATTTGAACTGCCAGGGTTAGCGGCGGCATCATGACGCGCGCATAGAAATAGACGAGGGCACAGCCGCAGCATTAGTCGTCGCCCGCCACCCTGCGCCGCATTCGGAGCAACAGCCTGCACGAATGTTTCCCGACATGTCATAGCCACAGATCTGGCACTTGCCTTCGTAGTAGCGTTTGCGTCGCTTGACGAGCAAAGGCAGGAATATCGCTGGCCCAAAGACGACCGCGCCCATCGCCCCGCAGATCAAGAGCGCGACGTACGTGCCTGCCCAGCAATGGCAGGTTTCTTTCTTCCGCACCAGCGCGTCAAGTGGGATGATCGCCGCGACCTCAACAATCGTTCCTACAAACAATTTCGCTGCGAGCCGCGAGAGCATGTCTTCGCGCGAAGGTCCACGGCTAAACGCCACGAGTAACGCCGTACCAAAGAGCCACGAAACGCCGACGCCAACGTAAATAAATGTCTTGCTGAAACCTGGCAGTTGAAACACAAACTCGTCCCAGACTTCGCGCGCCGCGAAAATCGCAGCTACAAGCATCCCGCCGATCACGATCCCGCCCACCGCCATGCTCAGCCACGCCTGGGCGTGTCCCGCGCCGTACCTGGGTTTGTAAACAGGTAGTAGAAACATCACTTGCAGAATTGGCGCAAGCATTGCAAACGCGATCATCCAACCGATGAACTCAGGCATCGCGAGCGTGTTCGTGAACGATTGCCACGAAACAACAGGCATCACCACGCCACTTGGACCATCGACTTTCCCGACCGATCCGAAAAGAAAGGCGCAAATAACCATCGCGGTCAGAGCTTGAAAGATCCAGAAGAACGCGACCAAGATCCACTTCGAACGTGTCATGCGTGGCTTCCCCGATGAAGGTTTGATTGCCAGTGCCTCACTCTATCTACCATGAAGCGTGCTTGCACGTTGCGTGCTGGCGATCACTCGAAGTATGCCACGACGCATCACACGTGCTTTGTGCCTGTACGCTCGCGAATTCTCCGCCACTGAGGCTCACATGACACAAGTTGTTCTCAATGCCCTTCACGTCAAGCAACAATGTCTTAACGCAGCGTGTGCCTCGTCGTATCCCGTATCCGAAGTTCGCACCGGCTGCGCCGCATGTGGCGAGCTGCTCGACGTTGTGTATGACTTTCCCGCCGACTACGTATCACGAAACAATCTTGCGGGTTTCGCCGCCTTCACCGCTCGTGGCGCGAGCGTCGCCAAGCGTTCACCCGCCGGGCTCATGCCGACGAATCAAGCTGCTCTGGATTTCTCTGGCGTGTGGCGCTTTCGCGAGCTCTTACCCTTTTATGCCGACCCCTCGCGCATCGTGACCATCGGCGAAGGCCGCACGATCCTTCAGCGTGCCGACCACTTGGCCTGCGAGATTGGGATCGACCTCTCCGGCGGCGGCGAGCTTCACCTACAATACGAAGGCTTCAACCCCTCGGGCAGCTTCAAAGACAACGGCATGGCCGCAGGATTTACGCACGCGCGCATGGTCGGCGCCAAGCGAGTTGCTTGTGCTTCCACGGGCAACACCTCCGCCGCCATGGCCGTCTATGGCAGCCTCACCGGGATGGCGGTCTACGTCTTTATCGGCGAAGGCAAGATCGCTTATGGCAAGCTCAGCCAAGCCCTCGAATATGGCGCGAAAACCCTCCAAGTCGCGGGTGATTTCGACGCCTGCCTCGCTCGAGTTCGCGAGATCGCCGAGAACCGCCCCGAAGTCGGTATCTATCTCATGAACTCGGTCAATCCCTTCCGTCTCGAAGGCCAAAAAACCATCATGTATCGCATCTTGGAAGGCCTGGGCTGGGAAGTTCCCGATTGGATCGTCGTCCCCGGCGGCAACCTAGGTAATTGCTCCGCCTTCGGCAAAGCCTTTATCGAGCTCAAAGCCCTAGGGCTGATCGACCGCATCCCGCGCTTGGCGATCATCCAAGCTGAGGGCTCGCGCACGCTTGATCGCGTAGTCAATGAGCTAGGCGTGAAGTGGACACCCGCCGCGTGTGAGACAAGCTCACGTTGCAAGGGGTGCGAGCGTCCAGCTTCGTGCGCACAATCGTGTCTTCGAGGAACGTACGACCGGGCGACGGTGCAAGCCGAGTACGCCCGCATGAACCGCGACAACGAACGCGCGCACACCATTGCAACCGCAATTGAAATCAACCGGCCAGTCAACCTTTCCAAAGCCCTTCGCGCTCTGTACGCAATGAATGGCGTGGTCCGCAGCGTGAGCGACGCCGAGATCGTTGAGAACAAGGCGCTCGCAGGCAAGTGGGGCTTTGGGTGCGAGCCTGCCAGCGGCGCGAGCGTCGCGGGCGTGCGAATGCTTATGAACGAAGGGATCATCGCGCCCAAGGATCGCGTGGCATGCGTGCTCACGGGCCACGTGCTGAAGGACCCAGACGTGACTGTTGGGTATCACACCGGCGTGAACACAAAGTCCGCCGCGGTTGATCTGACCGGCTCCAAGCCGACCGGGCGCGTGAGCAACCCGCCAATCCGCGTTGCGGATGATCTAGAGTTGATATTAAAGGCGATGGGGGTTTGAGCGAAAGACAAATGCAGTTGGATGCAGGTAAACAGGGCAACAGGTTATCGCCCATCCGCACTTGCGCCAAGCCCTTAAAGAATTAATCCAACTTTTTACGTCACCGACGCTCGTCCAACGCTGTGGTACGTAAACCCATTCTCTTTCATCGTGGTCACGCGGTAGAGGTTCCTGCCATCAAAGATCACAGGCGACTTCATTAGCGACTTCATCTTCGCATAGTCCGGGCTCTTGAATTCGTCCCAGTCCGTCGACACCACCAGCGCATCGGCGTCTTTGAGCGCGTCGTACATGTCATCGACGATTGTGGCTGCCGGGCCCAGTTCGGCTCGCGCGTTCTCGTTCGCCACAGGGTCAAAGGCCACGCAGCTTGCGCCATAGCCCGCGGCTTTACGGATCAGCGTGAGTGCAGGGGCTTCGCGAATATCGTCGGTCTTGGGCTTAAAGGCGATACCCCAGAAGGCGATCTTTTTGCCCTGAAGGCCAGCGGGCCCGCCACCGATGCCGGTCTTGCCGCCAAAGTGCGCGACAATCTTGTCGAAGAATCGATCGCGCTGCTTCTGGTTGACATCGTGGACAGCCTTTGACAGTTTGGCTTCGATGCCGACTTTATCGCCCATCATGATGCAGGCGAGCGTGTCCTTGGGAAAACATGACCCGCCATAACCAAGGCCCGGATAGAGGAACGACGAGCCAATGCGCTTGTCGGAGCACATGCCTTCGCGAACGCGGTTGATGTCGGCGCCATACGCCTCGCAGAGGTTGGCCATCTCATTAATGAACGAGATCTTGGTGGCGAGAAAGTTATTGGCGCAGTACTTGACCATCTCAGCGGAAGGCACGTCCATCAGATAAATCGGGTGGCCGTTGCGGACGAATGGATCGTACAGCAAGCGGAAGGCTTCGCTAGCGGATTCGTCATCGATGCCGACTACGACGCGATCGGGCTTCATGAAATCCTCGATCGCCGCACCTTCTTTAAGAAACTCTGGGTTGTCGGCGACCGTGAACGAAATCGCTGGACCAACGCGTGCGCGGATGCGATCACGAACGCCCAGCGTCGTGCCGACGGGCACGGTAGACTTCATGACGATGATCTTGGGTTTTTGATTGGGGCCAAGAGCCTTAAGGACGTCGGCGATGTCGTCCGCCGCGGCGTGAACATACTTGAGGTCGGTGTGCCCGCGTTCGTCGCTGGGGGTGCCCACGCAGATGAAGATCATCTCGGCGTCACGGTACGCCTCGCCCTTATCGAGCGTGTATTTCAGGCGGCCAGCCTTGTAGTTCTTCTCCATCAGCTCGGTCAGGCCGGGCTCATAGATGGGGCAGATGTTCTGCTTGAGCTTCTCGATCTTGCGCGCATCAACATCAAGGCATATGACATCGTTGCCGGTGTTCGAAAAGCAAACGCCGGTGACAAGCCCAACATATCCGGTACCGACCATGGTCAGACGCATCTCAATGACTCCAGCGAAGGTTGGGATTCGATACAGCGGCGAACAGACGAACAACAATACTTTCTGTAACCACGCACGGACCGGTCGAAAATAATTGCCGGTCTCACAAGTAGACCAAATTAAAATGTAGACCCTCGCACACGACTTGCGCGGCCGAGTGTAGGGATTCAGGTCCTCTATCGGCCTACAAATCGCTTCAAGTGAGCCCAGACTTGCTCATGACCGCTTGACCCTGCTCCGCCAATCCCCCAGAAAACCCGCGAACACCGTGAAATTACTCTGCAGCTTTACATGTACGCCAAATAGCCTGGAAACAACGCACAATATTAGGGGACAACCAGCCTTGTACCGCCCTATTACTAGGCCCCATGGGAACAGGTTCAACCAACGTTCGCAAAACCAGCAAGCACTTAGATAAAGATCGCGCAAAGCTCGCGCGATTACATGCCACATCAGCGAACCCGCCCGCAAAGGCTGTCGCGAAGCCTTCTAAGGCTTCCAAGGCTACCAACGCCAAGCGTCGTGGCACATCCGACGCGCGCAAGAAGGCCACGACCGGCAAAGCAGGCAAAAAGCTCGCGCTGACCGCAAAGACCGCAGACAAGCGATTGCTGTATGAGCTCGCCGTCCAGAGCACAGACGCCGAGATCGACTTTGTTGATCGCACGTTCAAGAAGCTTCGAGGGCGAACCGCACGCAGCATGCGCGAGGACTTCTGCGCCTCAGCCGCGACGGCGTGCGAGTGGGTCAAGCGCCGCCCGGACAACACCGCCATCGGCCTGGATCTTGATAAGCCAATTCTCGACTGGGGTACGCAGCGAAACATTGCCCAGCTCGCCGACGATGAGAAATCACGCATCAAGCTTCATCTTCGCGATGTGCTCAAGCCAGGCAACGCCACCAACGTAGACATGATCCTCGCGATGAACTTTTCGTATAGCGTCTTCAACACGCGCGAGCTCATGCTGCAGTACTTTCGCGCAGTGCACGCGAGCCTCGTCGGCGATGGCGTCCTCTTCATGGACATCTATGGCGGGTACGAGTCTCAGCGCATGCAAGTCGAACGCCGCGCATGCAAAGGCTTCACATACCTCTGGGAACAAGCACTTTTCCACCCCATCACCGGCGCGTACCGCTGCCACATCCACTTTGAGTTTCCCGACAAAACCCGCATCAACCGTGCGTTCACCTACGACTGGCGGCTCTGGAGCATCGCCGAAATCAAGGACATCTTGAACGACGCTGGCTTCACACGCACCACCGTCTACTGGGAAGGAGACGATAAAAAAGGTGGCGGCAACGGCGTATTTCGCCCACACCCCAAAGGCCAGCCCGATGCCTGCTATGTCTGCTACATCGCAGCGGAGAAGTAGACGCGAGACGAGAGACGAGGATGGCAATCGCAAATGGCGAGACTTGATTCAGGCACTTTGCCACTTTACTTCTGTGCTTCTGTGCCACTTCTTCTCTTTTCGCCTATGGCCTCGCCGCCACATACACCACCGCGCTCGTGCGTGTTTCCAGAACTTCCAAAGGCGTTACATACGCATCGCCTTTGGCATCCATCGCGTCGGGCGAGTCGCCATAGACCTCGATGCGTGAAAAGCCCGCGTCGTGCAGCGCGTCGCGCAACTCGGCGATCGACCACAGCCGCCAGTTATACTCAAACGCGTTTTTGAGCGACCAAACCTCACTACCGGAGCGATTCAACAGTGCAAAGTCGATCGCGTTATGCACGAGCCCCGTTGCAAGATCTGCTTCGATCTGCCGCCAAGTGTACCGCACGCGCGCGTGCTTGAGCCCGCCAAGCCTGCCAAGCCCGCCAACTTCCAAGCGTGCAGTATCGAGTTCAATTGCAGGATGATCGACGCTCGCCTTGCACCTCTTCCACGCGCCAGGCCCCGCGTACATATCGCAAACAAACAATCCGTCGTCGGCAACTCGTCCACGTACCTGCTTCAAGTATGCGGTCAATTCGGCACGCTCGAGCAACTCGCCGATTGAAAAGTTTCCCACTTGCACAACGTCAGCCTTCGCGCCCAGCGCTTTAGCCGCGGCCTGTTCGGGATCCTTGCCACATACGTCGGCTTCAATGAGCGTCAGCCTTCGATGAGGTTTTGCGTGCGCGAGCACCATCGCGTCAATATCTGTAGCGACCGCGCGACGCTTTGCATCCGCTAGGCACCATCCTCGCGCCAGCAAAGCAGACCCGCAAAAATCCTCTGCAAGCAGCTTCGCACGCCGCGGCATCATATTTCGCGCCTGCTTTACCTTGGTCGCGATCCTTAACGAACTTGCTTTGCTCCCATCGCGCAACACCTGGCAATTCCAGATCGCTTCGATCATCCGCAGCGTCATCGATACGTTCTGGACACAGTGCTCGTAAAGCGCGTACCGCAGCGCATCGAAACCTACTTCTTCACGAGTGCCCGAGTCCTTCGCCTTTCGCAGCCTTGCCATGTCTGTGCCCAATTTTCGCTCTGTGTCGGCTGTGTAATTACTGAGTAGTCGAATAGTTGCCGCGACGATTGCACCAATTACATCACGCCATCCGGATCCACTTGATTAGCGTTCCAACCGAAGGCGGCTTCCCATACATCAGCACGCCAATCCGGAAAATCTTCGCCGCACACCGAAGCAGCAGATACCCCGTCGCGATCCCGATCAATATCGCCAACCCCGTTTCCCATAGCGGCGGCGGGCTCGAGCTCGAAATCCGGATCACCATCACAAACGGGCTTACCGGTGGCGTAAAGCTCAACACTCGCGCCAGCATGCTATCGGGATTCATCGCGATGGGAATCATCAACAACATCGGCGTCATGATCACCAGCATCACCGGGGTCAAAAGCGTCTGCGCTTCGTGGATATCCGTCACCGCGCTCCCCACCGCCGCCATGAGCGATGCGACGCTGAAGAACGCGATAAAGAAGAAGATTCCAAGGAAGATCAAATTAATCGGATCAATCAAATACATCGCGCTCATCGTGATCAGCGCGACAATCCCTAGCCCCGAATAAATCGTCAGTACCAACAACCCGGCGGACATCTGCCCGAGGATCTTGCCCGACATCAACTCCATCGGCGAGACCGCCGACAACAGCACTTCCATCACTCGATTCGATTTTTCCTCGATCGTTGACGCGAGTAAATACTGCCCGCCGGTCATCACGCTGATCCATAGCAGCATCATGAACGCCGCAGGCAAGATCAATTGCTGCAACTCGCCACTTGATCGCTCTCCTTGTGGCGTGACCGCTCGCGCGTCGGGCGTTTCCAATCGCATCAACGCGGTCAGCCGCGCACGATCTTCCCCCGCTGCCGAAAGCCGCGCATCAATAATCGCATCGCGCACTATCGACGACACCAGCCCATGCACGCGCGTATCCAGCTTGGGGCGCACAAAGAGTTCGTAACTCTCGTATCCACCGGTATCGCCATCGCCGGAAATATCCGCCTTCACGCCGTCTTTCGCAGGTCGAACCGCGTGTGGCTTGATGACGATCAGAATCAGCCGCCCTCCATCCTTGACATCCCCCGCCATCAAAGGCTGCTTTGATTCCTCTTCGGAAGCGTCTAGCGCGAGTGGTTCGAGCGTGAGCGCTGGCGCGCCCGCAACGGCTTCATCCTTCATCTTCTCCGCTGTGGCTCGAACCTGATTCCCCACGGCTTGCCCCGTCGGGCCGCCCAGGTTTTTCTCCGCCAACGCCGCGCCCGCTTGTGCCGCGGCTTGCGCACCCTTATTGATCCGTATCGCTATTCCCTCAGGTGTCAGCCGCTCCTTAAGCAACGGCATCACCTCGCCGGTTGTGTCAATAATCGCAACCGTTCCAACCACCGGTGGCGGCTTCACATTGATCAGCGCGAGCAACACCGGTATGACGCCCGCTAACATCAAAGGCACAACCACAACACCAAAGAAAAACGCCTTGGTGAACGTCGTGGCCTTGAACTCTCGAATAGCAACTGTAAAAATACGTTTCATGTGTGCTGCTCGGCAATCATTCTAAATTCGTACGGATTCGCCGCAACCGCGAACCTTGTTCTTCCTAAAATTTCACACTCGTTCAATCGCCACTACTTCCCCCGCCACTACCCCCGACCCCACTACTACCGCTCCCACCCCAACCACTTCGATTGTTCGAAGCAATCTGTTCCGCACCGCCCGCCACCGAGCCTTGCACGATACTGATAAAGACGTCTTCGAGCGTGGGGCGGACTACTTCAACCCGCCGCATCGAGCCAAACGATGCCAGCTGCGCCATCAACCGCGAAGGGCTCGCTCCGTCGCGGACATGTGCCAATACCCCTCGCCCCGAAGGCTCCACCCGCGAAGCATCAGGCAGCAACTCCGCCAACTGCGCCGTGAGCGTGCGCGCCAGCTCTTGGCTTCGCGCCGCTACCGAAGCGTCCGGGTGCAGCGGGCTCGCAGTCGGCACACCATCAGGCTCTGCGTACACCGCCCTTGGATCAAACCGTGATCGAATTTCTTCAGGCGTGTTATCCAGCACCTTCTGCCCTTGATGGATCATCACGATCCGATCACACAACGACTCGGCCTGGCTCATCTGGTGCGTCGAAAAGATCACCGTGCACCCGCGCGAATGCTGCTCATCAATCAAATCACGCAGCAACCGAGCATTGACAGGGTCAAGCCCCGAGAATGGCTCATCCAGAATCAGCAGGTCGGGCTTATGGATCACCGACGCGATAAACTGCACCTTCTGCTGCATGCCTTTGGAAAGCTCTTCGCAGCGTTTACGCGCCACATCCGCAAGCTCGACGCGTTGAAGCCAGCTTCGCACAAGGTTGGAGAGCCCATTTGATTCAATACCCTTAAGCCGTGCGACAAACTCAAGAAACGCCGCGACCTTCATCTTTTTGTAAAGCCCGCGTTCTTCAGGCAAATATCCAATGCGGTCTTTGCTTTCGATCGCGCTCGCCCGCCCCAAAACCTCAATCTTTCCGTAATCAGGAAAGAGGATGGACATGACCATGCGGATGGTCGTCGTCTTGCCCGCGCCGTTGGGGCCGATAAGCCCGATCAGCTTGCCAGATGGAATATCAAGATCAAGATTGGCTACGGCGATCTTACTGCCAAAGGTCTTGGTCACGCCTCGCAACTCGATAGCGTTCTCGCTCGGGCGTTCACGCATGCGCCCAAATCCCTGGCCCAAACCCTGGCCAAACCCTACCTTTGATTCTGAAAGTATGGTCGCGGGCTGGGTCACGTTGGCAAGCCTCCTACGTATGAACAATCTCGTTTCACCAAGTCTCGTTCCAACGTGAACAATCCATCGGGCGTTCGCGCGAGTCTGCTGAGCATATTCCACGCCCAGGCCAAACCACACATACGCTCGATAGCCTCTCTCGTTTCATCAGCCTCTCTCGTTTCATCAGCCTCTCTCGTTTCATCAGCCTCTCTCGTTTCTTTCTCGCTCGCTCTCGTCCCTTTCCGCTTCATATCTCGCACACGCATTCCGCCCCCTTAATTCCCATGGCTGACCACGCCGAAGTGCTCCAACTAGATGCCCTCCCCCCCGCCGCCCTTGCTCGGCTGCGCACCATGGACCAACGCGCGAGCGAAGTCGCCACCCTCCTCGAAAGCGACGCCGTCGTCACCGACCACAAACGCGTCCGCGAATTAGCCCGCGAACAGAGCAACCTTCTTCGCGTCATCGACCCCTATCGCGCATCTGTCGCCCTCACCGGCGAACGCGACGAGCTTCGCACCGCCATCACCGGAGCCGACGCCGATTTCGCCGCCCTAGCCCGCGAAGAGCTCCCTCTCGTCGAATCTCGTTTACTTAAAACGCTGAGTCAAATGCTCTCAACTCTCGTCCGCGCCGACGACGAATCTACCGACCGCATCATCGTCGAGATTCGCGCCGGCACCGGCGGCGACGAAGCCTGCCTCTGGGCTCGCGACCTCATCGACATGTACT
Organism: Phycisphaerales bacterium; assembly: GCA_038240875.1. Taxonomy (GTDB): domain Bacteria; phylum Planctomycetota; class Phycisphaerae; order Phycisphaerales; family UBA1924; genus JBBRGG01. The sequence goes on from JBBRGG010000001.1 coordinate 33,530, forward strand.
GCAAATACGCGCTCCGCCAATACTGGAAGGTCGAGACCCTCGAACTCACCGACGAGCCAGGCGTCGGTGGCGTTCGCGCCTGCGTTCTCGCAATCGCCGGCGACAACACCTGGCAATCCATGGCGTTCGAAGCCGGGGTTCACTCTGTCAAACGTGTTCCCGCCACCGAAGCCCAAGGCCGCATCCACACCTCTACCGCCAGCGTCGCTGTCTTGAGCGAACCCGAAGACGTCGGTGTTTCCATCGACTGGGCCAACGACGTCGAAGAACACGTCACTACGAGCCAAGGCCCAGGCGGACAAAACGTCAATAAAGTCGCGACGGCTGTCCAACTCAAGCACAAACCCACAGGCATCATGATCCGCATGCAGGAAAGCAAGAGCCAGCAAGACAACCGCCAACGCGCCCGCCGTTTGCTCATGGCAAAGCTTCACGAGATCGAACGCCGCCGCATTCATGATGCTCGTTCAGAAGCTCGTGCCGCCCAGATTGGTTCGGCGGACCGCTCCGAAAAAATCCGCACCTACCGCTGGAAAGAAGGCATCGCCGCCGACGAACGCCTGCCCGGCGAATACGCTCTTCGCGACCTCTTGGCTGGCGCCTTCGAAACCCTCCACGCCGACCTTGTCGCCTGGGACACACGCCAGCGCCTCGCGGCGTTGTAAATCAGATTGTGCTTAAATTTCGACGCGCCTTGGGAAGCCGCTCTCGCCGAGAGGATGTTTGTACTGTCTTTGTGCCACCATGATTGCTTCAATCGTGGTGCTGTTTTTGCTTCTGTATTCTGTCTTGAGTACCTCTCATTCCGAGAGGATGTTTGTACTATCTTCGTGCCACCATGATTGCTTCAATCGTGGTGCTGTCTTTGCTTCTGTGTTCTGCCTTGGGGACCTCTCATTCAGAGAGAGGTTTGTACTGTCTTCGTGCCACTTCTTCGTGTCACCATGATTGCTTCAATCGTGGTGCTGTCTTTGCTTCTGTGTTCTGCATTGGGTACCTCTCAGACTGAGAGAGGTTTGTAGTGTCTTCGTGGCACTTCTTCGTGACACCATTATTGCTTCAATCGTGGTGCTGTCTTTGCTTTTGTGTTCTGCCTTGGGTACCTCTCATTCAGTGAGAGGTTTGTACTGTCTTCGTGCCACTTCTTCGTGACACCATAATTGCTTCAATCGTGGTGCTGTCTTTGCTTTTGTTTTTGCCTCAAGTACCATTGCTCTTCTCTTTGCCTTCCCGATTCGGCTCTCACGTCTCCCGCTGGATCGAAAAACGAAACAACCCCAAGCAAGGCCTGGGGTTGGTTCATAAAGAGAGAGAGTTCTTCTGAAAGCGGGCGAAGGGACTTGAACCCTCGACTTCTACCTTGGCAAGGTAGCGCTCTACCACTGAGCTACGCCCGCAAACTGCCCATCTAGGCTGCCTCCGTAGGCTTCCTGTTGGGTCAGGACAATAGATCAACCACAATCGCCTGTCAATGCCTTCGCATCATAACCCTGCTTCGCTTTTTCTCTTCTTCGCTAGCAGCCTCTTTGACGCCGTACACAGTTCGTACAAATCTACGCCTGATTCGAGACTTAACTACATGTTACAAGGCCCAACGACTTGATTTCAGCAAGCCAATTTACTTCTTCTTCGCCTTATTGATTGCGTCCAGCACCGAATCAATCGTGTACGTATCCAGCTTAATTGGCGTTTCCAGCCCAGGGCCATACACCGCCAGCAGCGGGATGCCTACCCAATCCAAACTGTCCAGCTTCGCCTGGCCAGCAGCGTTATCACTCGTCAAGTCAACCTTGATCGGCGTGACTCCTTCGCTATTGAGCACGGTGAAAACTCGCTCACGAAACAATACCGCGGTTTCAAGCGCTTTGCAATTCAAACACCATTCAGCTGTAAAGTCAACGACGACGACATCGCCCCTGGCTTTGGCTTCTTCAAACCGCTCAGGCGTGTAATACACCCACTCAACCGGCCCTTTTGCCGTAAAGGTTCGCGCTAACTGGATCATGCTCGCGCTCATCGCAATTGCCAAGCCCACAACAATGCCTCGCGCAACAACCTTCTTGGTGATCTTGAACGTGCGGTAGATCGTCCACAGCGCCGCGCCTGTAGCAATCGCCGCGATGACCCACCAGTGCCCACGGATCGCCGGGTCCACAGGCTCTCTCAAGATGCCATCTAATCCGCTCCCGATGAAGAATACCGCGACGGCAAACAGCAACAACCCCATCACCTGCTTGACCAGTTCACTCGCCGAACCAGTCCTAGGAATCTTGCGCAGCAGACCCGGGAACGCCGCCAACACCAAGTACGGAATCGCCATTCCCAAACCAATTGCCGCAAACGTAAGCACCGTAAGCCCAGGTGGTTGCTTCGACGCCCACGCAGCCGCCGAACCCATGAATGGAGCTGTGCAAGGCGTGGACAAAATCGCCGTCAACACACCAAAGAAGAACGACCCAACGATCGACTCACGTTTGGGATCCAACATATATACCGCATTAGGCAGCTTGATCGAAAACAGTCCAACCATGCCTATGCCCATGATTGCGATGAAGACGCCAACACCAAGCGAAAATTCTGGATGTTGAAAGAGTTGATTGATCGCCTTGAAGCTCGCGAGCGACGCAATCGCCAAGCCGATAGCCATAAAGAACGCGATCACACCTGCAGACATCACCGCGCCCAGCAAGAGCGCACGACGCGGGTTGCCCGAAGCCGCCGCAGAAAGACTCATGATCTTGAGCGGGATCACCGGCAGCACGCAAGGCGTCAAATTAAGCAAAAAACCGCCCAAGATTGCCAGCAATAAAATAATCAGCGTATTAGCCGAGCCAGTAGATCCAACTTCGAATGACCAGCCGAAGAAGACGAACTTCAGATCATCAGGGCTCGCAGCAGCCGCTGTCCCCGCGAGCAACTTGGCAAAGATCGCGTTATCAAACCCGCCAAATGTTCCAGGGTCTTGCTTCGCCGGTGCAATCGCCGCGTCGGCGGCAACCACCTTGAACTGAAAGACTTGGTTGATCTTTGAAGGCCGCAGGCAGACCTTCTCATCGCACGCTTGATACCCACCACTGAGAACAATCTCAATCGTGCCAGGGGTAGCCGAGTTGGACACGACCACCGGGATGTAAGTGATGGCTCTACCTTCAAAGACCTGATACAGCGCTGGCTTACCCGTGCCCAGAAAATCAACCTCGACGCTATACGGCACGGGCCATTGATTAGGCCCAATGATCGCTGCAGGCTTGCCGTCCGAACCAACCGAGCCAGGTGAAACCGCTGCGGCTATCACTGTAGGTATTGGGACAAACCCTTCCATCTCCGGCGGGACCACCGGATCATTCGTATGTACGTGCCAACCTTCTTCGTGCTCAATAATCGCCGCAATGACGAATTGCTCGCCTGGGCGAACTTCGGTTCGGCTAGCTTGCGCCGAGAAAGTGACCTGCGCGAGCGCTGGCATCGCCAAACACACGACGCTGACAAGCACAGCCAACGCGAACGTCTTCATTCGTATCGCCAATAGAAAGCCGCTAGGATTTAATTCTGCGGGAATGGATAATACCATGAATGAGCGACTCCACATGCGTGAGTGGCGAGCCTCGATCTCGTCCACGATTGTTTAGAAAATGTGCACAATTTAGCCTCGACGGTACGCAGATTGCGGCGTGCATACTACGGAAATCCAACTACGCCAATCACTACTATTAAACCGATACTACCTCAATAACTATTGGCACGCACGCACCGTGCGCTCGCTGCCGCTCTCCCTCTACGATGCTGATAAAGTCGGCAAGTTCCAGTCAGTTCGAGCTTTGGTCCAACGAGCCAACTTTCAAGCTCTCAATCGGAGGTTCGCGTGGGTGACGTTCTTGACCAAAGTGATATCGACGCGCTATTGGCGGCTGTCGATTCCGCTGAAGTCGAAGAGTTACCAGGCCAACTTCGCATCTTCAGTAAGCGCCACCGCGACCCAAACACCACTGAGGTAAAGAATTACGACTTCAAACGCCCCGAACGCGTCAGCAAAGACCAGATGCGCGCGCTTCACACTCTTCACGAATCCTTTGGCCGAAACCTAGGCGCTTCTCTCTCAGGGTTTCTTCGCACCATCGTCGAAGTTCGCGTTGCAACATGCGAACAAATGACCTACGCAGAATTTATCTCAGGTCTACCTAATCCAACTAGCTTCAACCTTGTAAACGCGACCGGACTTGAAGGCCAAATGTGCCTGGAAGTTAGCCCGCTCATCATCTACCCGATCATCGACCGCCTGCTCGGAGGAACTACCCAGGATCTCTTTATTCCGCAAAGGCCGATGACCCTGATCGAAACTCGCATTATTTACAATGTCACAAAGCGTGCATTGACAGCACTTTCCGAAGCGTGGAGCAGCATCCGCAACGTCACGTTTGATGTCTCAACCACCGAAAGCAACCCGCAGCTTGTGCAGATTGTACCCCCCAACGAGGTAGTCGTTGTGATTAGTTTCGAGATGAAGATGTCAACTCGCGCAGGCACAATGAACCTGTGCATTCCCTTTAACGTGATCGAGCCGGTGATGGAGCATCTTTCCAGCCAATCCTGGTTCTCTGCGGCTCGCAATACCAAAGGTGGCGATACCGAGCGCATCATCACGGGCTCATTGGGCAGAGCAGCACTCGAAATCCGAGGCGTGCTCGCGGAGACAACCATCACTTTGCAGGACATGCTGCAACTGTCTGTAGGCGATATTGTTATGACTGAGAAGAAGGCGACCAAGCCAGCGGTTCTCTGCGTCGAAGGCGTGAAGAAATATCTTGTATCTGTCGGCCAATACAAGGGTAAGCGAGCGATCAAGGTCGTGTGCCCAGCTAGCCCGTCGGATCGAGATTGACAGATGAGGGGTATGTTGGATTTGAGATGGTGTGCGAGCGTTGAATCTGTTGAGCGAGAATGTGTTGGAACGATATCGCTCCCAGAGTCAGTCCCCCTTTAATGTTTGATAGAGCTGCCAGATAGAGACTCCTGATACCTTATCTGGTAGAGGTGCCTGTTATTGATTGTCTAGGCGAAGTCATCCTTTTTGGAGAACGACATCGCCTATGCTTTAATGTTCCGGGTCAATCCGGCGTCACGGCTCGGAGCCAAGGCGGTAAGGAGTATCGTCGCATGTTCGTGGTTGCAAGCCATGCGCGGTAATGGCGCCCAATCCGTTTTAGTCGCGTGCATACGTGCGCGTGATGCGAGCAGATGGGATGCCGACGGGCTTCTCGCGAGGATAACCTAGCGACGAGCCCGGCGGTTGCTGTACCGAGTTTGGCAAGTGGCCAAGATCGGTGCTGGATCGCAATGGGCTCGCGTGTTTCTCGCCGCACCCTTTGATCGTTCCAACACACTGCGGAGCGTCAGCTGACCGATCTCTTCGTTCGCGCGTTTGTGCGTGATCAAGTGCATCGGGCGAGTGCACGCTTGTGGTTCGATGTGGCTTGGTTTTGACGGATTGGTTTGTGTTGGAAACGGAATCGATGGCAGTTTGCACGTTACGTGTGGGCCTGATTCAAAGGCACATAATCGACATTTTGACAACCCGCGGGCATCGCAGAAGGACTCACAGGCAATGAACACGACCGAAATGATGCGGATTCTGGACTCGATTTCTCGCGATCGCAACATTGATCGCTCGGTGCTGATCCGCGACCTTGAACAAGCGATGGTTTCCGCCGCCCGCAAGTTTTATGGCACGCTGGATACCGAAGAGTTCACCTGCGTGTTTGACCCGATCTCGGGCAAGATGGAACTGGCGCGCCATGGCGAGCCATTGGTCATGCCACCCGAGGCCTTTGGGCGCATTGCGGCCCAGACCTTCAAGCAGGTCATGATCCAGAAGTTTCGTGATGATGAACGTGCGAGCATTTTCGATGAGTTCTCGAAGCGTGTGGGCGAGATCGCCACCGGCATTGCGCAGCGGTACGAAGGCGGCGCGTTGGTCGTGACCGTTGATCGAGCCGAGGCGTTCATGCCTCGGAGTGAGCAGATCCCGGGCGAGCAGTTCGCGGCGGGCGATCGCGTGCGGTGCTTGATCCTTGATGTTCGCGATGCGGGGAGCCAGGTCAAGATTGTTTTGAGCCGTGCGCATCAGGACTTTATTCGGCGCTTGTTCGAGGTTGAAGTGCCTGAGGTTGCGGAACGAATCATCGAGATCAAGGCGATGGCTCGCGAGCCTGGCTTTCGCACCAAGCTCGCGGTCGCTTCGATTGATTCGAAGGTGGACGCGGTGGGCGCGTGCGTCGGCGTGCGTGGCGCGCGAATCAAGAACATCGTTGATGAGCTCAATGGCGAGAAGATCGACATCGTTCGCTGGAACGAGTCAAGCCAGATTTTGATAGGTAACGCGCTCAAGCCCGCTGAGGTTCAGGAAATCTCGCTGTGTTTCGAGCTTGGCCGAGCGACGGTTGTAGTGCGCGATGATCAGCTTTCTCTCGCCATTGGCAAGCGCGGGCAGAATGTGCGTCTTGCGGCTCGGTTGACGGGCTGGGACGTGGACATCTTGACGCCTGAAGAATTTACCAAGAACGTCGAAGCGATGTACTCAACGGTGCAGTCGATTGCGGGCGTCACCGAAGTGATGGCGGACAAGCTTGCGGCGATGGGCATGGTCAGCGTCTTTGACCTCGAAGAAGTTGGCGTTGATGTGCTGATGACCGAGCTGGAGTTGGCTCCAGATATTGCACAGATTGTTATTGACGCGTGCTCGGTGAGGGCAAAGGAACTGGCCGAGCAGCAGCAGCGTGATAAGGAAGAGAAGGAACGCAAGGCTCGCGAGCAGGTTGACCTGGCGACGAAGGTGTTGTCCGAAGGTGGCGTTGAAGGTGCAGAGCAAGGCAGCACTGAAGCGAGTTCACAGGCTGGAAGCCTGGAGGCTGGTGGTTCGCAGGTTGGTAGTTCGCTGGCTGATGGTTCAAAGGCGGACGAAAGCGGCGAGGCTCGTGCGGCAGACATTCTCTCGGGGCCCAGGCCTTGAGCTAGCTGGTTGGTTTGAATTGGTAGGGTTGGTGGATTCGACAGGCGAGATGGTGCGTGGAAGTGATTGGTTCGGGATCTGCAAAGGATCGAGTTCGAGGTTCATGCGTCGGATGCATGGGCCGCCTTGGAGAGTCTCTTGGCACGGCGAATTTTCGAGATCGCGAAAGAACTGGGCGTCGATTCCAAGGCTGTAGTGGCAAAGTGCCAGGCCGAGGGAATCCCTGTCGAAACCATCAAGAACCACATGTCCACAGTTTCGGCTGGCCTTGAGGCCACGATCCGTGAGTGGTTCAGTGTGCACGACGCGAGCAGCGGCAGCGCCGTTGAGACCGCTGAGAAGGTCGATCTCGACAAGGTCAAGGCCAAGGGATCGCGGCGCCGAGGCACGAAGAAAGATGGCTCCGCCGACGATGGCCACGACGGGCATGATGGTCACGAAAGCCATGATGGCTCAGATGGCCAAGACGCACACGACGGCGGGCCCGGCTCACACGGCGGGGCGCGTGCTCCCGGCGAGACACACGACCAACCTGCCAAGCCAGCAGAGACCGCTCCCCACGCGCCAACTGCGACTCCATTGGCGACTCCGCTGGCGACTCCATTGGCGACTTCAATTGCTACGCCAATTGGTGAAACCAAGGCTGTTCCCTTCACCAAAACTGACGCGTCGCTTGTGAGCCATGTGGCGGACTCTGGCTCTAAAGCAGACTCAGGCCCAAAGACAAGCCCGATCGCTCACGCTGCTTCGCCGATTGTCGAGACCAAGCCCGACGCAAAGCACAACATAAAGTACGATGGCGAGCCAACGGCGACGACGGTAACCCCCGCGTCTACTGAAGCCAAGCGCGTGGCTCCGACGTATCCCGCAGGACATCCTTTCGCGAATACGCAAAGGCCCGCACATTTGACGCCGACGCGGGTGGCAATCGATCCACCCGGCAGCGATGTTGCCCCAAGCAAGTCTTCGGGTATAGCGCCAACACAACCTGTTGGCGGGCAATCAGCTGACTCACGCGATGCTGCGGCGAGCACGCGCACGGCTCCTGGCAGAGTTGACACGTCGCGTACCGATCAAGATTCGCGCACTGCTCGCGGAGCTAACCAAGGTGGTAGTTCTACTGCTCCTGAATCTGGGACGCAAGGCTCATCTTCTGGTTCAACAGCCGAAGGCATTGCGCCGGGTTCTCCAGGGTCGTCCGCTGGTAGTGCACCGCAGCGTCCGATGGTTCCTGCGCCACAGAATCGCCCAACGCGGCCAACGAGCGTTGCGCCGATGGGACCCAAGCTCACGCAAGCCGCTCCGGTTCGGATTGCTGGCCCCAAGGTTGTTCGTGTTGAAGCGCCTGAACAGATCGCGGCTCCGCGAGCACGTCGGCCCATGGGCTCAGGCACGGGTGGCCCTGGTGGTTCGTCGGCACCTGGCGCAGCTGGAACTTCGGCTGGTGGCGCGCCGCGCGGCCCACGGACTGCGACGAGCACGGAAGATGATGGTCGTAATGCACGTCGTCGCGGGCCTGGTGGTGGGCCAGCGGCACCAGTTGGTGGCGGAGCTGCAGGTACCAAGCGTTCGTCGGGCGCGGGCATTCCTACTCGTCGTCGTGCCACTTCAGGCGAAGAGTGGACCGGTGGCCAGATCTTCTCCGAGCAGGACATCATCGAGCGTGAAGAACGCCTGGCTCGCTCGAAGGGCTTCCTCAAGCAGCGCAAGCAGGACCTCTCGCGCACGGGCCAGCCGATGGCTGATCAGCCAACCGATGGGCGAATCCGCATCGCGGCTCCATTTACACTGAAAGATCTTTCGGCGGCGACGGGCGTAAAGGTCGCGGACATATCGAAGCGGTTGTTCATGCAAGGCTTGATGTACAAGATCAACGATCCGATGCCGGTGGAAAAGGCTGTCGAGATCATGATGGAGCTCGATATTGATCTTGAAGTGACGGAGCGCAAGACCGCCGAGGAAGCGGTGTCGGCGGACTTTGCGAATCGTGAACGCAAGGACGTGCGGACGCGTGGCCCGGTTGTCACGATTCTCGGGCACGTCGATCACGGCAAGACGAGCTTGCTCGACAAGATCCGCAATGCCAAGGTTGCTGCGGGCGAGGCGGGCGGCATTACGCAGAAGACCAGCGCGTTTGTCGCTGAAGTCGAAGTCGAAGGGGTCAAGAAGCCCATCGTCTTCCTCGATACGCCGGGCCACGAGGCATTCACGAGCATGCGTTCGCGTGGCGCGAAGATGACGGACATCGTCGTGCTGGTTGTGTCAGGCCCCGAAGGCGTCATGCCCCAGACCATCGAGTCGTACAACCACGCCAAGGCGGCGGGTGTGCCCATCGTTGTCGCGCTCAATAAGATTGACCGTTCTGACGCCACCGAAGCACAGTTGCAAAAAACTCTTGGCGAGCTTGCCAAGGCGGGCCTAAACCCAGTCGAATGGGGCGGCGAAGTCGAAGTGGTCAAGACCAGTGCGGTTTCAGGCGTTGGCCTGAAGCAGCTGCTCGAAGTGCTCGACTATCAGTCTCAGTTGCTCGACTTGAAGGCGGACTTTGATGGGCCGGCGCAGGGCACGGTTATCGAAGCCAAGACCGAAGAAGGTCGCGGCGCGGTGGCGAATCTGCTCGTTCAACAAGGTAAGTTAAAGGTCGGCGACTTTGTCGTCATGGGGCGTGCGCACGGGCGTGTTCGCGATATCACCGACGATCGCGGCCAGCGTCATAAAGAGGTTTATCCGCCGATGCCGGTGCAGATTTCGGGCATCAATGCTGTGTGCGACGCGGGCGATAAGTTTTATGTGGTTGAGTCGTTGAAGCAGGCGCAGGAAGCCGCCGAGCAGCGGGTACAGCGTGAACGCCAGGCGGTACTCGCGGCACCCAAGCTCACGCTTGATTCGCTCTTCTCGCAGATCCAGTCGAGCGAGGGAGAGGCCAAGGAAATCCGCGTCATCCTCAAGACCGATCAGCAGGGCACGGTGGACGTACTTAAGACTGAGTGTGAGAAGATCAAGACCGAAGAGGTCCGCGTTCGCGTGATCGATTCCGCCGTCGGCGGCATCACCGAGAGCAACGTGCTTCTAGCTGAGGCTTCCAAGGCAATTGTCATCGGCTTTAACGTTATCCCGTCGGGCAAGGCTCGCCAGCTTGCTGAGCAAAAGGGCGTTGAGATCCGTACGTACGAGGTGATCTACGACATTACCGACGACCTTAAGAAGGCAGCCGAAGGGTTGCTGGCGCCGGAAGTTCGCGAAGAATTGCTTGGCCACGCCGACGTTCGCGCGGTCTTCAAGGTTTCCAAGGTCGGCAACGTCGCAGGCTGCTATGTCACCGACGGCACCGTGGCCCGCGACGCGCTCATCCGCGTTACCCGCAACGGCGTGGTCATCGAAAGCAATCGCAAACTCTCGCAGCTCAAGCGCGTCAAAGACGACGCACGCGAAGTTCGCGCTGGCCTCGAGTGCGGCATGAAGATCGATGGCTACGACGATATCAAGACCGGCGACGTGCTTGAATGCTACAAGAAAATCGAGATCAAGCGGACGCTGTAATAATTGGGCCGATAGGTTTTGGCATGTGGTAAATGTGGAGCATCGCAGGCACTGTGGACTCGACAAAGGAAACTTTGGTGCACGCGACATTCGCGCGTGCATGCCTCAATCTCAAGGCGTAGCACCACGATTCACGTTCACTTGTGTTTGATGTTTTTCCTGCGATTCGGCTTCGACTGCGATTCCGCTTTCAGTGCGATTCAGCGTTCCAGCGTCGTTGTGTTTCCTTTGCACTTGTGTCGATACGACTTTGCTATCTGGCTACTTTCATTACTGGCTACTTTCATTACTGGCTACTTTCATACTGGCTGGTTTCAAAATATGGTTCTAGGCATCCTCCAGTTCGACTTAGTTATCCCAGGCAGCGAGTCTCTAAAGGACAAGCGCCGCGTAATTCGTTCGGTGAAGGATCGGCTGCATCGCGAGCATCTTGCGGCGATCGCCGAGGTTGGATTGCTTGATCGCCTTGATGTTGCGCGGCTGGGCCTTGCGCTGGTTGGCTCTGATGGGCTGTACATCGGGCAAACTCTTGACCGCATCATTGCGAAACTTACCACGCTTCCTGATGCACAGCTCGGCGGCGTCTTTCGCCAAGTCGTCCATGGCACCGGCGGGATCGACTCTCCTAGTGCCATGCCCGTGCCCGTTGACGCGGATGAAATCGCTCGCGAGATGCTCGCGCGTGCTGGTGAGCTTGCGTTCCTTGATGAAGATGCAGCGATCTATTCGCCGGGGTCATTCGCAACCACGCAACACGACGCCAAGAAAGGTATTCCAAACGCGATGGCTCCAAACGCGCCATCTTCAAGCACGCAAGTAACAGGATCAAACGTTCCGGCAACATCGCGCTTCGTGATGCCCACGGCGTTCCCCTTCAACCTCGCAGCAACCCAGCACATCGACCCGTATCCATCGAACGCTGATCCATTACATTCGTCTAACGATACAGCTTCGTCTAACGATACAGCTTCGTCCACAGATACTGCTTCGTCTAACGATACAGCTTCGTCCACAGATCCAGCCTCAGGAGGCACGCCTTGAACCAACGCGCTCAGGTCCTGATCAGCGACATCCACCGCGCGGTGCAAGACATTCTTTCGCGAGGCTTGCAAGATCCGCGCGTACGCGGGCTCGTCACCGTCACCAAGGTCACCATGGATGATGACATGACCCTCGCGGTGATCTATATCTCTGTGTATCCGCACGACCGCGAAACGCTCGTGCTTCATGGCATTTCCAATGCGGCCAAGTTCATCCGCCGCGAAGCCGGTGAAACCGTCCGCGCTCGCACGCTGCCCACCTTCATGTTCAAGCTCGATACCACGCTCAAAACGCAGGCCAACATCATCGACGCATTGCTCAAGGCCAACGAGGGTGAGTCCACCGCTCCGGGTACGTGGGGTCCAGCGGTTGTCGCGCCCGCTTCAGATGAGCCCGATGCGCAAGCCAGTATGCATTCCAATGCGACGACGCGCACGCCGAGCGCTACACCCGCTGGAAGTTGGCCCGCGCGAAAGCCTGCAGCACTCGTTAAACCGGGTTCTTTGCCTGTGGCACAATCAGGGAAAAAGATCGCCGATGTGGATGTAAATGAGTACGGAGCGGACATGGTTGATGACTTTGACTTCGCCGAAGCGCCGCGTAAGCCACGTGGGGGCGATCGCGCGAATCGTGATACTGCTTCGGCTGGCTCGCGTGGCTCAAAATCAAAATCAAACGCGGAGAAGCCGGCTGCTTCTGGTAAGCGTGCCAGATCAGGCAAGCAAGCTGGCTCAGGCAAGCAAGCTGGCTCATCGAGCAAGTACAAAGACGGCACGAAGGGTTCGGTCGCCAAAGGTACTTCTCCCAAACGTGCTTCCAATCGCCGCTCTGAAGCTGCGGCTGTCCAGCTCGCACCCAAAGCATTAACGCGTGCCAAGCGATTGGCGTTGGGCAATACTTCGGCACCAGTTCGCCAGCCAGCCAAAGATTCTAAATCGAATTCCAAGCCCGCAGCCCGGCGTCGTACGTCCAAGTAAGCCCGAACGCAACGCAGCTCTTGTCCCGCCGCTGATCTCGATACATTCAAGCTTGTCCATCGCGCGAGAACATAGTGAGCAGACAACACGACAATTCCAAAAAACTTGCTCCTCTGCTTCGCAAGTTGCGGACACGCTTTGGTGCTGCAGTATTGCCAATCGCACCATTTGCTGAATCACACGCTTCGCACGCGGTTGTAAACGCTGCACAACAACCTGCTATTTCTGTAAGTCATGCAACCGCTGACTTGGCTACACCAGCGTCTGCTGCGCAACCCAATTCATCTGGCGGGTCCAACTCATCCAGCGGATCAACTTCGTTCGGCTCGGTATTCGCGAAGGAAACCATCCTACTGGAGCTGGTCTTTGCGCTCTTGGCGTGGAATGCATCGACCAAGCAAGCCCATGCCGCCCTTTCGCGCATCGGCGAGAGTGTTGTTGATTTCAATGAGCTGCGGGTGTGCGACGAGGACGAGATCGAAGCACTTTTCGCCTGCGACAACTACCACTATGCAGCCGAGCGAGCCGCGCGCATTCGTGCCGCTCTCAACGACGTGTTTCGGCGTCAGCATGGCATGACGCTCGCGGGCCTGCGTGAAGCACCAAAGCGTGAAGCTCGCCACTTTCTCGAATCAATCGATGGCGTGCCGCGATATGCAGCTGCTCGTGTTGCGTGTGGCGTGCTTGGCGTGCATGCGGTGCCGGTGGATGATCGCCTGCGCGATTTGCTTGCGCGCGAATCGGTTGTCGCACAGAGCGCGAGCGTGGACGAAGCCTCGAACATGCTCGAACGCGCAATTGCCTCAGCGGAATCACACGCCGTCGTCGCGTTGTTGTTTGCATGGTCGGACGCGGAAGGCTCAAAGGAACTGTCTGAACTTGCCGGCGACAACGCCGTTGTGAAACGTGATCTAGCCGCAGATCCCCATGACACGGACGCGACGCATCTACCGCGGCTGCACCCCAAGAAGCCCTCGAAGTCGTCCGTGGCAGCAGCCTCCAAACAGCTTGCTAAACCCACGCCGAAACCGACGCCTAAACCAACCACAAAGCCAGCACGGCGGGCAACCAAATCGGCAGGCACAACCGATGAATTCTTGCCTGCTACAACTACCACAACGACTACCACTCTCAACAGCACCAAGTCCAAATCCGCACGCATTAAAAACTCTGCTGCGAAAGATAGAGCAACCGGGGCATCTCCAGCAAACGACGACGATAGCAAACTTGCCGTCAAACCTGCCGTCAAACCAGCAGCCAAACCAGCAGCCAAACCCACTGATAATCAATCCAAATCTAATCCTTCGGCCTCTTCATCGCCACGCACGCGGCAGCGGAGCTGATACCACCAACTCGCTTTCATACAAGAGTGAGACGCCCGAAGCACGATTACCAATCGTCCCGCTGCCCAATCACTACGTACATACGCTTCTACGTCTCATCGGCAAGGTACAAGGCCTTATAGGCTCATGCAGGCCGAAGCAGGCTCGTAGCAGGCGAAACTGTGCAACCCGCCGTCGTACACGCTGGCATTCAGTGTTCTTTGCCCCACATACCCACACGCCATGCAAGACACCCACACACACAATATCGACGCTCGCTCGCACGCGGAACTCGAAGCCACACATTCGTTACACGCCGCGGCTGTCACTCGCGGCCTTAAGCCCGTGAACTCGGTTTCACGCGCCCCAACACACAGTAACCGATTGTTGGCGTTCGCGCTCTTTGCTCTCGCAGGTGGGTTGCATGGCTGCGCGACCAAGATCGTGAAGTATCCTGATACATTAGCGCCCAACACCAACTCGGCGACACAAGGCCGTACGATTGCAAGTGCACGACTTGCACTTCTCGCGCGAGCGGGTGAGCTTGATTCGACTCCCGTTGTAGTGCGTGAAACTTCGGCCATAGAAGGCATCGAGATCGCCGCGCTACCTCCTGGGCTTGATGCAGCGACGATTACGCCATTCCAAATGAATGAGCTCGGCTCCGATTCGCCACGAATGCTCACGTTGTTCGCTGTCGTCAAGTCGTTGCTTGCAAAGACAAACATCGACGCCGAACCACAGCCTGTAAACATCGACGCAAATCCAAATGCAGAACCAAACGCAAAACCAAATTTAAACGCAGTAGCTCCAGCTGCGCAGGCTGATGTTCAGGAAGATGAGAAGACCGACGCGTTTCGTTTGTATACATCGGGTCGTTTGGCGCTCAAGGCCAAGGACGCGGAGCAAGCCGCCACAGATTTAGAGTCGGCAGCCCGACTCGATCCTAACGCGCCCGAGATCTGGCGCTCACTCGGCGAAGCGCAGATCGCGCTAGGGCGACGTGCTTCCGGGCTTGCGTCCCTTCGCAAGGCGGCAACCCTCGGGCTTCGTGAGCCGGGTATGCTCTTTACGCTCGCGCGCGAAGCACGACGAAGCAACAAGCACGATCAAGCCGCGACGATCTATGCACAGATCCTTCATGATGCTTCGCTCATCAACGCCGAAGCCGATTCAAATGCTGGACGTGGGATCTTTATCGATAAAACTGTCATCGATAAAGCTGTCATCGATCCTGGTTTAGCGATGCTCTGCTTCCTTGATCTCGCCGGCGCACTCGACGCGCTGGGCTATAGCAGTGCGTCTCTTGAATCGCTGATGAATGGCTTGGAGATCTCGCTCAACCAAGTCTCGACGACGCGCTACCGCGACGAAGCTTCCGAAGCCGTGCGCTATCGCAGCTCGCAATGGATGGCTGGTGGCGACCTAGCTATGCGTCTAAACAACGCAGGCGTTGCGCGAAAGATGTACGACCAAGCCGCGCGTGGCACGATGCTCGATCCCGCGCCGCTCCTGGCTCGTCGAGTACACGCGGCGCTTCAAGCCGGCAACCCCGCTCGGGCCGCAATCGCCGTGGTCGATGACATCACGCGCATGCGTGGCCGCGTCGATGAACGCCAGATTGACCTCATCGCGTTCCTCGTACAGCAACCCACGTCGCGCCAGGCAGGAATCGGCCCGCTGCTCGCCAATTGCATCGGCATCGATACCGATGCAACGATTGCTCCATCGACCGAAACAACTCCTGCTATCGAAGCGACTCGCACGATCCGCGTACGCCTCGCGCTCGCGCAGGCCGCCGCATATTCCGCTGAACCAAGCAATGAACCCGCGCGAAACGCGCTACGTCGTTTGCTCGCTGAAGATCCGCTCGATGGCGATCTGCTCCTCGCGCTGACCCAGATGCACGATGAGAATTCGAGCACTACAGATCGTGCCGCCGACGCATACGCCATCGTCGATCAAGCACCACTTGCGGCCTTTGTCGCCGCGAATGTGCTTCTTGCCGATGGCCGTGTCGCTGCAGACGTAGCTTCGCGTCCAGCATCAATTAACATCGGCGAAGCACTCGTTCAAGCCGCGCTCTTGACGCGCGTCGGCAAGGGCAGCGTAGCGCTGGAACGCATTCGCACAATTGTCGAAGTTAACCCATCCCACCCCGCCGTCCTTTCGATCGCGATTCAGATCGCTTCGACACAGGGCGCATGGAGCGATATGGCTCGCTGGCTCGATGCTCTTGAACCTCTGCAAGGCATTGGCGCGCTTCGGTCAAAGGTCGCGGCGTACATGGCTGCACAGCGCAGCGATGACGCGCGATCAGCCTCTTTTGAACTTCTCGCGCCGGTGTTGTCTCTCGCCGAAGTTGCTTCGCATGCGAGTTCGTCGATGAGCACGCCTGCGGGACAAGCTTCAGTTACCGAGCAATATCCGCTCACGGTTTCGGACATGTTGCTCGGTGCCCAGCTTGCTCTAGTTGCCTCAAACAAGTCCGAAGCCGAGCGATTGGTAACCGCGGCGATCAAGCTTGATCGCTTCGATGAGCGCGGCTACGAAGCGGCATTCCAGTTCTATGGCCCTTTGAGCCCCGCCACGAATCAAGCTATGGTTTCGCAAACCGGCGCAACTCTTCGACAAATGATTCCAGGTAGCCGATTCATTCGCCTTGTATCAACGCAGGAGCTCGCGTCTCGATCACTCTGGAAGCAAGTTGCCGAACAAGCCGAGCAACTGCTTGAACCTAACATCGAATCGCCGAACGTTCTGGACATGTACGCGACAGCAATCGAGCGTTCCGCAGCGACCAATCCAGCCGTCGCCGAAGTTGCAGAATCCAATCTTCAAGCGCGCCACAAGGCTCGCGCGCAAAGCCCGTTGCTCACCATCGCGCTCGCACGTGTTTTGGCAGCACGCGACAAGGGCGATGAAGCCGACACGCTCCTCGAGCGTTCGTACGGGAAACTCGCAATTCCCGAACTCGCTCGCGCGCGCGAACGGCTCCTTCGCTACACGTTGGCAAAGCCACAAGCCGCCGACGCTCTCACGCGAGCGCGACTCGACGCCGCCCCCAAAAACATCGAGAACACGCTCGAACTTGCCGAGTTCCACAAGGAGCAAAATCAATACGCTACGGCCGCCACTACCCTTCGCGAGAACCTACCTACCACGGTTCGGCTCACCCGTGCACACGCATCGCGCCTCGTGCAATTGGTCGCGGGCTTCACCCAGGAATCGATTACGAAAAATAGCCCTTCAACTGCGGCTGGCATTCTCGACCTTCTCGATGCGGTCGCATCGCGCGACGAAGTCCGCCTTCCCGAACAACTCGACGCCGCGCGGGTCGCGCTCTTAGCGCAGACCGTGCCCGAAGACACACGCAGGCTCCTTGATGCCTGTAAAGAATTTGCAAAGCGGCATCCCGCGCGAGCCCTACCAACCTATGGCACAATCGCCGAAGCGTTACTCACGCGCGACAACCCCGCAGCCGCACTCGCCTTCCTTCGCGGCGCGAGCTCTGAAATCAATCCACCCAGCGACCTGATCCTATTTGAAACCTATCGCCTGACCGTACTGCGTGGCACGCGCGACGATCACCTCGCGCTCCCCATCGAGATCAACGAGCCGATTCGTATCGCGATGCTTGTCACTACTATCACCGGCAATAAGCCGCCATCGATGGAGCCCGCCAGACTTCGCGCCGAGATCTATTACCTCATCGGTAACGCCCTTTCATCCATCAACAAAGTCGACGATGGCCACGCCTTGTACGACGCGGCACTCACGCTCGAACCTATGCACCCGTGGGTCAACAACAATTACGGTTACGCCTTGTTGACAAAGGGTGGCGACTTTGAGCGCGCCCGCAGCATGATCGAGATCGCCTTCGCTAGCAAGCCCAACGAACCATCTATCATCGATTCGATGGGCTGGGTTCGCTATATGGAAAACCGCCTCGTAACCAAGTACAATGCCGATGGCACCATTATCGAACGCGGCGCACTCGATCTGCTCGCGGTTGCCGCCAATCTTGCCGATGAAGACTCCGCGACTGAAGTCTACTGCCATCTTGGCGACGCCCTTTGGCGTGCGGGCCAAAACGACCAGGCTCTTATCCACTGGAACACCGCGTTTAAAGCTGGCAAGGCGCGCCTGCGCGAGCTTGATTCCCTCCGCAAGCTACGCGGCCAACAGCAACAAGAAGAGGAAGATCCCGCCATCGAGTCTCGCTTTGAAATCGAAATCACCACCCTCACTCAACGACTGGAAGCCAAGATCAACGCCGCTTCGCAAGGCAAGAAGCCACCTGTCGCCGAACAAATCGGCCTGAAGCCGCTGCTGGTTCCCAAAGCCGTGCCAGAAGTCGTACCCGGCATGCCCTGATCGCACCATATAGTTTGTGGTGTGTACATTGCCCTTTGATTCAATCTGGCATTGCAAACGAAATTTCAGCGTGCAAACCGCGCTCGCCGTGCGAACACCCAAGGACTTCACTCGTGGCAGGACACAACAAATGGAGCAAGATCAAGCACCGCAAGGCGCAAGTCGAAAAGAAAAAGACCAAGCTCTGGAGCAAGATCTCGCGCGCCATTATGGTCGCCGCTCGTAACGGCGGCGGTGATCCCGAAACCAATCTCTCACTCCGTTACGCCATCGATGAAGCACGCTACGCCAACATGCCCCGTGACACCATCGAGCGCGCGGTCAAAAAAGGTACCGGCGATGGCGATCAATCCAGCTTCGAGACCGTTCGCTACGAAGGCTACTCACCCGGCGGCATCGCAGTCGTTGTCGATGCCCTCACCGATAATCGAACCCGCACTATCGTCGATGTTCGTAACAGCTTCCTCGATGTCGGCGGCAACGTCGGCGCATCCGGATGCGTTGCCTATATGTTCCAGCCACGAGGCATCATCATCGTCTCAGGCAAAGGCCTAACCGAAGATCGCCTTCTCGAAATCGTGATCGACGCGGGCGCACTCGACGTGCACTCAACTCTCGATCCCGACGCCGATCCGCACGCAGACCCCGATGACCCAGAAGACGATAGTGGCGTTCGCGCCTTTGAAGTGACAACCCAAGTCGCTGCCTTCGGCGCCGTGCGCGATGCTGCGGAACGTGCCAATCTCACGATTGTTGCTGCCGAACTTACGATGATCCCCGACACGATCACCGCCGTCGCAGGCGAACATGCAAAGAGCGTGCTCGCGCTTGTCGATGCGCTCGAAGACCTCGACGACGTGCAAAAGGTCTACACCAACGCCGACATACACGACGAATAATGACTGTTTCCAAACAACACTCGCACGCTCACTCTCTACAACCTGCTCGCCGCCAGGCTTGCCAATTCGCTGCGCTCGCTCTTTGTAAGTGATACGTGGGCGAACAAGCGCACGCCCTTCATCTTCTCAACCGCGTAAGCGAGCCCGTTGCTTGAACTATCCAAGTATGGGTTGTCGATCTGGCCGATGTCGCCCGTCAGGACCAGCTTGGTCCCTTCGCCGATTCGGCTTGCAATCGTTTTGACCTCGTGTGGCGTCAGGTTCTGCGCCTCATCAACGATCATGAACTGATGCGGAATGCTTCGCCCACGAATGTACGTCAATGGTTCGAGCACGAGCTTGCCGTCGGCCATCAGCTTCTGGATCCGTTGCTCGCTTGAGTTGCTCTCCGCTGCTTGCGAGTGGCTTCCCCGCGTGCTTAGCAAGTACCCAAGATTATCGAAAATCGGCTGCATCCATGCAGATAATTTCTCGTCCTTATCACCAGGTAAATAGCCAATATCCCGCCCCATCGGCATGATCGGCCTTGCCACCAGCAGCTTGTCAAATCGCTCCTCATTAAATACCTTGGCCATCCCCGCCGCTACCGCGAGCAGCGTCTTGCCCGTGCCCGCGCTCCCCAATAGCGTCACCATCTTAATCTCGTCATCCAAGAGCACGTCCATCGCCATCGTCTGCTGCACGTTCCTTGGCAAAATTCCGTAAACCGGCTTGCGCGGCGCCGCAACAGGAATTACATGGTCCGTATCCCCAAGCCGTCGGCACAAGCCCGTGTGGTTCTCGTCGCTCTCATCCTTGAGCACCACAAACTGATTTGGCTGCAGCAATCGCCCCACTTCATGATCGCCACGCTCGCCACGATCTAGTCTGTACTCGCGATCATCCTGCTCTCGCAGCATCGGCTCTAATCGATCAAGGCTCAACAACCGATCACGGTACAACTCATCGATCATGCCGCCATCGACCGACGCATTCAAAAACCCGGTGTACAGCCGATCGGCGTCGACTTTCTGATTGGAAAAATCCTCAGTCTTGACTCCCAGCGCATCAGCCTTGATCCGCGCCGAAAGGTCCTTGGTCACAAAGACCGTGCGCACGCCCTGCTTGTGTAACTGGTACGCGACCACAATAATGCGGTTATCCGGCATCTCTTCCACGAGCATCACAGGCCGCGTGTACGTGTTCACGTCGATCCGCACCGTGCCAGTCTGCCCGATCGGCGCGGCGTTGGACCCGGATCGCACACCAAGTATGCCCCAATTCACGCCTTCGCTTAGCTTGCCAACCGCGCGCAAGCGATCAAGATTGCGAATCGCGGCACGCGCGTTACGCCCAAGGTCGTCATCCTTGCGCTTCATCTTGTCGAGCTCTTCGATCACCGTGAAGGGCACTACAACGTGGTGCTCCTTAAACACAAAGAGCGCATCGGGATTGTGCAACAGCACATTAGTGTCGAGAACAAAAGTCTTCACGCCCGTTTCTTCCAAGACAACAACCTCGCGCATCACTGCGGCAATCGCGTCATTCTTTGCTCGCGCCGCCGGAGATGACTTGATTCGCTGTTCACCCATCCCCGTCGTATCGGCTGCCTGCCGCTCGCTGTTTGAAGGTTCAATCTCGGCACGCTCACTCTTTGGAGCCAGTGCCGAAGCATGAGCCGAACTTGAATGAACACCTTGTACGCTCGTGCCTCGTTGAGTCATGGCACCCCGCAACTCGACATGACCAAAGCCATGTCAATCGTGTTTGGGTACGCGGTCTGGGCGGCGTGGACGCTCCGTCGTCCTCCGGTCTCGCCGCCTTCGCAGTCCGATTACGTCTCAGTCTATCGACTCTATCGCACCCGCGTATTCATCGAATTACCATAACGCAAACTTCACACGCTTAGCCCCCTCGCAACCGCTTGGCCTGCGACAGTTGCTCCACAATTCCAGATAATACAACCCGGACCTGCGTCCCCTCATCCATGTTCTTGAGCGTCCCCTCGGTGACACTCTCAACGATCAACGCATATCGCGTGTGCATTCCCCCGGCTTCCTGCAGCAACTTTCCCACATTCCGTGTCGCCTTATACGTTTGCCGCGCATGCATCCCAGCATCCCGGCACGCCGCCACGATTCCACCGACAATCTGCTCGGCCTCGGGCTCTCCATTGCTCGCCACATACACATCAGGCCGCAATCCCGCTCGCTCAGCCAGCGCGGCACCCTCGGGCATCATGCCTTTATCTTGCATAACCAGCGACAACACCACATCGCCCATCCCAAATCCAACCGCAGGCGTAGCCGGCCCGCCAAACAATTCAA
>JBBRGG010000002.1:0-49327 GCA_038240875.1 Phycisphaerales bacterium
TATGGATCGCCTCCAAAATCCGATAATCCGCTTTGGGAATGAAATAAGGCCCGGGTGAAGTCACGGCACCAATCAAGTTAAAAGTTGACTCGCGTTGCGACCCCGTTTGTACGCTCGCCAAAGGATTGGGCAGCAAGCGCCGCATCAGTATCTGCAATTCGTTCACCAACTGCTCGCTCGTTCGCCCTTGTGCAGGTACACGGCCTAACTGCGGAATCTCAATAAACCCTCGCGCATCCACCGTCAACTCATACACCTCAGGCTGCCCAAAGCTAACCCAGTCATACAGCGTCGCTCTCAGCGTGTCGCCAGGACCAAAGCGGTACGCCCGTGGCTTTGGAATCAGGTCTTCAGACGTCGGATCGGAATACTCGACCAAGTCGCCACTGTCGTCTTCGATGCTCGCGATGCGGTCAAGAATCGGCATCTTTGTAGGGGTATGCTCCCAACGCCCAACTACGCTCGGATTCATGTACGAATCCGCTTCGCAGCCAAAGAGCCCTGCGCTCGCGCCAGCAAGCAATGCCAGCGCTGCCGCCCGCGCTCCATGCGTGACAGCATGCGACTTGTTCGTGCGGACGTCCCGATTGTCCTGTTCCGGCTTCGACACACGCAACTCCTTCTCAGCCACTCACGATCCTTGGCTCAAACCAACGCTCGGTCCAAACCAACGACAGTTCCATCGTCTCGACTTGTCTCGCATCACTCAAACAACATCTAACCTAAACACCTCGTTGCGATAGTCTCGCAGATACATATAGGCATGGTTTCCAGGTATGATCGCCTACATCACCAAAAGCAACACGCCACAGTCAACTCAGCTTCAACCAATCTTCAAATAGTATACAAACGTGATCCGAACCGTCGCCTGATCACTCGTCAAAATAGTTCCCGGACTACGGATCGACTCAATGAGGGCCACCAATTCAACATGGGTTGTTCTTTTTGGTGCATGATCGGTACCTGAGAGCAATTTTTTTTATTCAATACATGCTCGCGCATGCAGCATGCCTCGAATTCACTTCTCCCCCATTCTGCCCAACGCTCTGTGCGATCACCTACGCACCTAACCCTTCGCAGGTTTGTGGCATTCCTACACTCTTTCTCAATGGACGACTCTACCACCACCGGCCTTCACACAAACCCAGGCCAATCAACCGCCAACGGTCTCCCGGCATCTTCTGCTTTTCCCAGCGAAGCGGCTCTCGCTCGCACCCTTGCTCGCCACCCAAGGCCCCTCGGCGGCGATCCTCTCCGCCAGATGGATGCGCCGCTCTTTAGCCTTTCCTCTCTCGTTCTCAACAACAAAGAAGGTGTCTCCCACGCCCTCCCCAAGAAAAAGCCCGACTGGCTTCGCGCCAAAGTCCCGGGCGGCCCAGGCTACCAACGCCTGAAGTCAATCCTCACCGAACATCGACTCCACACTGTCTGCGAAGAAGCAAACTGTCCAAACATGGGCGAATGCTGGGCACGCGGCGTCGCCACCATCATGATCCTGGGCGACACCTGCACCCGCGCCTGTGGTTTCTGCAACGTCAAAACCGGTAAGCCCAACCCCATCGACAAAGATGAACCCCGCCGCGTCGCTCAAAGCCTGCGCCTGATGTGGGAAGGCGCCAACATGAAGCACATCGTCATCACGAGCGTCAATCGCGACGAGCTCGCCGATGGCGGCGCAGGCATCTGGGCCGAAACCATCATCCGCTCTCGCGAAGCCTGCCCCGGACTCTCGATCGAAGTCCTCATCCCCGATTTTGTTGGCAACTGGGGCGCGCTGCAAATGGTGATCGACGCCAAGCCGCACATTATCAATCACAATCTCGAAACCGTGCGTCGTATGTACCCCGCCGTGCGCCCGAGCGCGAAGTTTGACCGCTCTCTCGAACTGCTTCGCCGAGTTAAAGAACAAGGCGGCGTCGCCAAAACCGGTATCATGGTTGGCATCGGTGAGAAAGATGATGAAGTCATCGCGCTCATGGACGACCTGCAACAGGCAACCCGCGTCAAGCGATCCGATGGATCTTCCAATCCTGTCAACGATTCATGCGACATTCTCACCATCGGCCAATATCTCCAGCCCACCCGCAACCATCTTCCCGTCGACCGCTGGGTCACCCCCGAGCAATTCAAAGGCTTCCAAACCGAAGGCCTCGCTCGTGGTTTCAAAGTCGTCGAATCCGGCCCCTTGGTCCGTAGCAGCTACCACGCCGACCACCAAGCAGACGAGCTCACCGATGTGATGGACGAACGCGAACGCCACAACCGCACGCAGATGAACAAGCTTCTGGGCAACGGGTAAGGTATGTCATGGACCTCGACCTCATTCGCGGCTTCGTCGGCATGCTCGAAGCCAAAGACATCTCTACCGCCGCTCACACCTGGCGCGTCGTTCTCTATGCACGCGCGCTCGCCGAACGCTTCACCGCCGACCACGCCTTCCTGCTACGCCTCACCTTCGCCGCCGCGCTGCACGACGTTGGCAAGATCGATATCCCCGAAAGTATTCTTCGCAAGCCCGGCCCACTTGACGCCGTTGAACGCGCCATCATGGAACGCCACGCAATCCTCGGCTGGGAACGCCTTCGCCGAATGGACGAAGCCGACCAACTCATCCTCGACCTGGTCCGCCATCACCATGAACGCTGGGATGGCCTTGGCTACCCTGACAAACTCACCCTCGAAGCCATCCCCGTCGCCGCCCGCTATTTTTCCGTCGTCGATAGCTTCGATGCGATGACAAGTTTTCGTCCTTACCGCACCGACGTCGGCGTTGACGCCGCCCGTCGCGCAATCATCGAGCTTCAAGCTGGCATAGGCACACGCTACTGCGCCGACGCCGTCGAAGCCTTTACCGAGCTCTACCACACCGGCTCTCTCGACTGGATCTTGCATTACTACAACGACCAGTGCGAAGTTCCCGATTACACCGCCCTACGCGAAACCGACAAACTTCGCCCGCGTTAATAGATCGAAGGCAATGCTCGATAGTTCTGCTATTCTTTCTCCATGCTCACCAACTCACTCCGCATCAACCCAAGCTCCAAAGTTCGCCTCGCCGACATCGATCCGCGCAGCGCGCCCGGCTTTGACGAAGCTGAAAAAAGCATCGCCAAGGCTCGTGCCCTCGCCGAACTCACCGACAACGTGCAAGCCTGCGCCGAGCTGCAATACCGCATGTACGCCGAGAACAAACACGGCATCCTCTTCGTCCTCCAAGGCATGGACACCAGCGGCAAAGATGGCGTCATCCGCCACGTCTTCAGTGGCTTAAATCCCCAAGGCTGCCACGTCACCAGCTTCAAAAGACCATCTGAATACGAAGCCGATCGCGATTACCTCTGGCGCATCCACGCTGCCACCCCGCCCCGTGGCGAGATCGCCGTCTTTAACCGCGCCCACTACGAAGACGTCCTCATCGTCCGTGTTCATAACTTCGTCCCCCAAACCATCTGGGAGCCCCGCTACGAAGCGATCAATCAGTTCGAGCAATACCTCGCCAACAACCACATCACGATCATCAAGATCATGCTGCATATCTCCAAAGATGAACAGAAAGAACGCCTCCAGGCCCGCCTCGACGACCCTAGGAAAAACTGGAAATTCAACCCGGCAGACCTCGCCGAACGCAAATTCTGGGACGCGTATCAAGAGGCGTACGAAGCCGTACTTTCTCGCTGTTCAACAGAGCACGCGCCTTGGTACGTGGTACCCGCTGACCGAAAGTGGTATCGCAATTGGGCTGTTTCCAAGATCCTGCGCGACACGCTGGAATCGCTCAACATCAAGTTCCCGCCGCCGATGTGCGATGTCTCCAAAATCACTATCGAGTGAAAGTTTTGCTTTCGCCTTCACCCAATGCCGAACCACGAATCCCGAACCACGAATGCCTCGGTCTTACAAACAAAAAACCTCTCTCACGCGAGAGAGGTTTCTTCATTACACTCTTCAACCCAACTCTTACTTCGCCGTCACCGTGTACTGGCTCCCCGCAAATGGCTTGAGCAAACTCTCAATCTCTACCATTGATCCATCCGCGAGCGTCACGGTCGCTTCGCCGCCATCGACCGAAACATCCACCTTCGCCACACCCTTGACCTTCTCAAGTTCCGTCTTGACGTGGTCGGCACACAACTCACACGTCATCCCCTTGACCTTCAGATTGACCTTCAGTAAAACCGTGCGCACCCCCGCCGCATTCACAGCATTCAATGCGACAGCACCAGGCGTATCCATCTCCGCTGCAGCCGCAGGCTTCTGGATCCGGTCCATCACGCCAAGCTGCCACATCAGGAACATCCGCTTATCAACAATATCGCGAAGTCGAAGGTTCAATGGCTTACCGCCGCCATGCCCCGAATCACGATCAACCCACAGGATCACCGGCTTCTCCGCCGAGTTGCTCGACGTAGCAGCCTGCAAGCGTGCCGCCATCTTGCGTGCGTGCATCGGGTGCACCCGCGTGTCGTTCTCACCCGCCGTGAGGAAGACTGCTGGATACGCCGTCCCCGCCAAGACTTTCTGATAAGGCGAGTATTCATTCAACCATGCAAACGCCTTCGCACCAGCCTCCGGCTCATCAACCGCGCCATACTCCGGCACCCAGTACCGCGCCATCAAAAAGCTCTGATACCGAAGCATGTCCAGCAAAGGCACATCGATAATCACCGCGCGAAACAACTCGGGCCGCTGCGTCACCGCAGTCCCCGTCAGCAACCCGCCATTGCTCCCGCCCGAGATCGCCAACCTTGACGTGCTCGTGTACTTGGAATCAATCAACCACTGCGCCGCGGCGTAAAAGTCATCAAACACATTCTGCTTGTTCTCACGCATCCCACCCTCGTGCCACGCCTGCCCATACTCGCCACCGCCCCGCAAGTTGGGCATCGCAAAGACGCCGCCCATCTCAAACCACGGGAACAACGTCGCTGAAAAGAATGGCGTAGATGAAATCCCAAACCCGCCATAGCCGTACAAAATCGTCGGGTTGTCGCCATTGAGCACGAGCCCTTTTTTGTGCACGATAAACATCGTCACAGGCGTGCCGTCTTTGCTCGAATACGTCACCTGCTTCACTTCAACAGTCGTCGGATCAATTGGTACGTTGGGCCGCTCCCACACCACCGGTTCCGCATCCGGCTTCGCAAGATCAATCCGGAAGATCGTGCTCGGATAGTTAAAGCTCGTGAACGAAATGAATGCCTCGGTGCGGTCTTCGCGCGTCGAGATTCCGCCTGAGCCAATCCCAGGCAGCGTAAGATCACCCATGGGCTTGCCATCCATCGTAAACAAACGAAGCTTCGTCGTCGCCTTCTCTTCATATCCGGCAACAATCAACCCCTTGGCGATGTTGTACGTCTCAAGCACCGCGTCCTTGCGCTCCGCGATCAATTCCTTCCACTTCGTCTCACCTGGATTGTTCAGGTCTACCGCGATCAGGCGCTTGTTGGTCGCGCCATAATTCGTGAGCATGTACAGCGTGTCCCCTTCGATCGCACCACCGAAGGTGTTGGGCGCGCCAACCTTGATCTCAACTTTGTTGAATTGGCCGGTCTTCCGCCATTCATCCAAGCTCACCGCCCAAATGTCGTTGCTGCTCGTCCCCGTCCAATAGTACAGAACCAACCACTTGCCATCCCGGCTGACCGTCGCCCCCGGGCCCCATGTCGTCGCGAGCTTCGCGTTTTCCTCAGGGAAATACTGCCGGAAGAGCAGTGGATCGCCCATCGGATTAGTCCCGAGCGTGTGATACCGGATCTGCGACGAATATGGGTTCTTGACGTCGGCGAGCTTTCGATAGAAAAAGCCCGAGTTATCTGGCATCCATTCTATCACGCCCGCGCGATTCTCTATTTGCGTGGGCTGCCACTTCCTCGTCGCCACGTCCATCACATATATCGTCGTGTTCTCATCACCCGAGCGATACAACCCAAACGCCAACAACTTGCCATCCTGCGATGGATAAAGCCCGCCCAACGCCGTTAAACCCGATGGATCAATCTGCGCCGGATCAAGCAGCAACCGTGGCGTGCCATTGGCACCCTCACGCACGAACACTCGTGGCTGGTTCTCTTTCCCTTCCCGCTTGGTGTAAAAGTAATACTTCCCCTTCATAGTCGGCGCCGACACCGACCCAATCTGCAGCAAAGGCCGCAACAGGTCCTCAACCACCGATCGCCCCGCCAGCCCATCCAGCAGCGCCCGCGTGTGCGCGTTCTGAGCATCGGTCCACGCCGAAACTTCTTCCGTGACCTTGCCCATCTCCGCTGGGTTGGTGTTGTCTCCTTCCAGCCAGCGATAGGGATCGGTGATCTCTACGCCATGAATCGTCTCCTTCACGTCGTCAACCCGCGTCGCAGGTAACGCCAACGCGGGACCCGCCGCTGGCGTAACTGAAGTTTGCGCAAACGCGATGCTCCCCATCACCAGCGCAACAGGCGTTAACACAGCAACCGCAAGTCGAGAGTTCGCAATTCGAAATTTCGCACATTTAAAGTTCATGCTGTCTCCAGATAGCAGGCAAATCAAACCTCAATCCAACCAAATCTCAAGCGGCAAAGAACGCAGCCGTTACGCGCGCCCAACATGCGCACCCAATATGCGCGCCACTCGCCACTTCCGCGACCAATCCTATGGCGATCCACGTGCCAGCATGATCATCCACAAACGCTTCAAGCTTGATAAGCCTTCGTCTTTGCCTTGGGTGGTCCGGCGGTCCCCGCCGGTTGCCTTTGCTTCTTGCCTTTGTTTCTGACCTTTGTTTCTTACCTTTGTTTCTTGCCTTTGCTTCGTGCCACCATGATCGCTTCGATCATGGTGTGACTTCCCGAATCATGACCCGCGTGTCTTCGCTTTCCCACTCTGCCAATTCTTCCTGATACGCTCGCCACATGAACCGCATTCGCCCAGCAACTCCCGCCGACGTGCCTCTCATTCTTGATTTCATCCGCGAACTCGCCGAATACGAGAAGGCGGTCGAGCAAGCCGTCGCCACCGCCACCAACCTCAACGAAGACCTCTTTGGCCCAAAACCCGCCTGCGAATCCCTCATTGGCGAAATCGACGGCTCGCCCCTCGGCTTTGCACTCTTCTTCCACAACTACTCAACTTGGATCGGGCGCAAAGGGGTGTATCTCGAAGACTTATACGTGCGACCCGCCGCCCGTGGCAAGGGCCTAGGCGAGCTCCTTCTTCGCAGCGTTGCCCAGATCGCCATCGATCGTGGCTGTAAACGCATGGAGTGGAACGTCCTCGACTGGAACACGCCAGCCTTGGATTTCTACCAAAAATTGGGAGCTATGCCCATGTCTGAATGGACCATCCACCGTGTCAGTGGCAACGCGCTCACGACGCTTGCACAGGGCTGAAAGCCTTTACATTTTCCAGTTTCTGTCAGGAGTGTTTCAGTACGTCTACTTCACACTTCGGTCCTCGCCTTCGTCGCGGCGTCATACGCGTACGTCTTGCTCGGGTCTTCGTCCTTGCAGGCTTTGTGCGAGCCGTCGCAAAATGGAAACTTCGCTGAAAGGCCACAGGTGCAAATCGACAGCACCTTGAGTTTCCCCGATTCATCGCGTGGCCAGGGAATCACATTCGGCGCCGATGGCGTACCACCTGGCTCCAAATTCGGATCGACCCTGATCGGCGTAGACGACGTGAATGTAATGGCGCGTGGCATCAGTGTTGCTTTCTAAAATATGCTTAATCGGCGGAATTGTAAAGTTTTACACTTAATCTCAAACACGCCTCACACCGGGCTGGGTACGGATCGCAAAATCGACCCAAGCACATCTTCGGCCTTCTCCGTCGACGCGCCAAGGCTGCTTCGTGCAATCACGCGGTGTGCGCACACACTTGTCACATTATCGATGATGTCCTCGGTGATCGCGTAATCCCGGCCTAGCGCAAGTGCAGTTGCACGACTCGCTTGTGCTAGCGCCAACGCGCCTCGTGGCGACAACCCAAGCTGCAACGCCGAACTCGTCCGCGTCGCGTTCGCAAACGCAACGATGTACTCAAGCAACGGCTTGCTCACCTTGACCCGATCAACCTGCTTCTGCAAATCAACGATGTCGCTCGCGTGCAACACCGGCTTTAATGTGTGCAAAGGCTCGGCACTTGGACGCAAATCCAACACTCGTGCTTCCTGCTGTGGCGTTGGATACCCAAGCTTCAGCCGCATCAGGAATCGGTCAAGCTGATTCTCCGGCAAGAGGTACGTTCCCTCAAAGTCAAAGGGATTTTGTGTCGCAACTACCATGAACGGTTGAATCAATTCATACACACGGCTATCAATCGAAACCGTACCGTCGCTCATCGCTTCCAATAGAGCCGCCTGGGTTCGCGGCGGCGTGCGATTAATCTCGTCGGCGAGAACTATGTTCGCGAAAATCGGCCCGCGCTTAAAGGTAAACTCGCCACTCGCTTTGTCGTAAATGCTGACCCCAAGCACGTCTGAAGGCATCATGTCCGGGGTAAGCTGGATGCGAGTGAATTGGCAGTCAATCGAACGCGCAAGTGCTGTAGCCAGCACGGTCTTGCCAACGCCGGGCACGTCCTCGATTAAAAGGTGTCCACGCGCAAGCAAGCAACGAATCACGCGATCGACCGCGGCTATATCGCCGAGGAAAACTGTCGCGATGCTTTCCCTTAATCGGCTCAACGCGTCGAGCATGGGCCCCTTTGTGCCGAACGAAACACGAGGGTGGTTCGTGAGGCGTGCGTAGTACGCACCATGGTTTGTTGTATGCCGATAAATACTTTCCCAAGTGAATCTGGCATAGGTGCAAAGAACTTAGTATAGCGGCGTCTTGGGTTTAGATGGCACAGGTAAAGTATCTTCATCGGCTTTGGTCAGGTAGGGGCGTGCTCTAAGAAAATGGGGGGCAATCGCGCCTTTGCAGTGGATTGGCGATGCGCCAGCTCGAAAGTTCTGATACTCTTTAGGTTCAGATACTTGCGTGCCAGCGTGCGGGGCAATAAGTTCTGACAGGTGGTTTGGGACCTTAAGAAAAAGTATGGCTGAGACACTTTGGTTGAGACAGTTCGGCGTGCTGTGTAAAGGTTTGTTTGTGTTCAGATTATGATCAAGTTTGATTAAAAGTTTAGTGGGGGATGAGGAGTGTTACGCGAAGTGGTCAGCACCACTTCGTAGGGAGCGATGGATCCATCGAAGCAATTGCATGAGGGTACGCCAAGTGAGCGCACGAATGCGCGTGGCAACGTCCACGGGCGTGCGCACGAACCTGAACCCATGCGCTCGGACGCAGACGGCGTTCAACCGCCTGCAACCAAAGTCCACGCAGGTGGTTCTGGGGTTGTAGGCGAACAATTCCAAGGGTTATATGGGCTTGATTCGACGCACAACGTGCGCGTAGGCGGTGAGAAAACGCTGGCGCATCTCGCCGAGCTTGCAGGCGATCTTCGCTGTGTGCGGTGCACGTACAACTTGCGTGGTTTGTCGATCATGTCGGTGTGTCCAGAGTGCGGGGCGCCGGTGCGAGCGACGTTGTTGTACGTGGTGGATCCCGATGCGGATGAGTTAAAGCCTTTGATCAAGCCCAAGTGGTTGTCGATTGCGATTGTGATGTGGCCTGCAGGAGCTTTATTAGCGGCGGCATGTGTGTGGTCGCTGCGAGCTTCGGACTTTGCCGATGGTTCGGTGAGCGCGGGTCGGCTGGAGTTGCTTCGGATATTGATGGTGTTCTTTTTTGTGGTGTCGGGCGTAGGGGCGAGCGGGTTGATCAAGCCACACGAGGAAATTGGACGGGTGCAGCGACGTATCGCGGGGTTGGCAGTTTTGGGGTATGTGCCTTTGATTGCGGCGATGTATTGGCTGCATGGGATGTACGACCCAGCGAGGCAGCCGCCTTACGCGAGTATGCGGCAAGTTGATCAAGATCGCGTGATTTCGCGGTTGGTCATTGGGATGATTGCGCTGGCAATAGTGCTCGGGCTTCGACACAACGCTCGGTTAATCGCACAACGTTCGGTACTTTTGCGTACCGGCAGAAGCAATCGCCAGATTTTGCTCGGGCTCGCAGCGGCGATTGTCCTGACGATGGTCGGGGATGTCGCTAATGCCGTCGCGATAACTACAAATGAACCATCGGGTGGACCGATTGCAATGGCTGGACTAGGGATCATCGTTGCGGGGTCGGCGTTGATGACTTTTGGGATTGCGAGCGCTTGCATTGATACGCTGCGGCTGCGACGAGTGATTTTGGACCCGCCTTTGACGCTTCGTCAGATCATACGAGATCCGGTTGGGGGTTTGGGTGCGGGTTTAGGTTTAGGTTTGGGAGCGAGTCGAGAAGGAGAGACAGGTGGCGGATCGGACGACGGCATAAGAAGGTGAGCACGCAGCTATGTTTGTGCGCATATCAAGTGATTAAGTGGTGAACGCAACATAAGACGATGAAACTTGGGCGGTATAAAGCCGACGAGAGTAAAATAGATTGGTAACTGGAGCAGTGCAATGACGGATCAGAAGGTGCGGATGACATTGAAGCAGCGTGAACGGTTCGATGAACTTCTTGAAGAAGCGATCAGCGAATTGCCCGAGGGCGTGCGCGAACTCTTGGACGAAGTGCCGGTGATCGCGGAGGACCGGCCAACTTCTCAGCTCTTGCAAGAACTCGCCGAGGATCCGGCGATGAAGGACGAGCTTGAAGATGTGGAAGATCCCTCGAGCTTGTGCGGCTTGCATACTGGATTTATGGCGACGGAGAAGAGCGTCGAGCAGTCGGCGGAAGTACCGAATCAGATCTTTCTCTTTCGCGATGGGATCGTGGCTCTTGCCGGTGGCTGGTCTGAGGATGGCTCGTCCTCGGAAGAGATAGAAGACGCGGAAGATGCGATCTATGACGAGATCGTTGTAACGCTGCTGCACGAGCTTGGGCACCAATATGGGCTTGAAGAGGAAGACCTCAAACGGCTTGGGTACGAGTAAGCAGTGGGAAGTTCGGGCTTCGCCGTGGTGACTTGTGCGAATGAGGCCCGAGAGCGGTAACGCCGGCAGCCCAGGCGAGTATAAAGAGAGAATCCACGCTGTGGCTAATTTGCTTTCGGCCAATTTGAATCGATAATGCGAATCGGCAACCTCGATTGGGCGAACTCAAATAGGTTCAAGCAAATAGGTTGAAGCAAATAGGTTTAAGCAAAGTAGCCTTTTCATATGGGCTTATTGGTCACGAAAATTTGGACAACGCACATACGGCGGCGAACGCCGAAACTGGAGCTGATCACGATGAAACTGGCACAGCACACGGCTTTGGGGTCGTCGGCGTCTAGGTTTGACGGCGGTACTTACAGGGGTTTGGTTACTACTGGACTCAAGAGGCGAAGCAAGCTGGTAGCCGGGATTGCCGGGTTGGCGATTGCTGTGACTGCGAGCTGTGCGATCGCGCAAGACAAGCAGGCGGGCAGCGAGCGGGCGAAGGTCGGCCTGATTGAGATCAACGGTGCATTGTCGGAAGTGCCTGGGCCTTTGGAATGGCTGTTTCCATCCGAAGATGGGGCGACGCTTCGCAAGGTTGTGGATGTGATTAACAAGACCGCCGAGGACTCGGATGTGGCGGCGATTGTGATCCGGCTGAAGGACGCGGAGCTGACGGCGTCGCAGGTGCAAGAGCTTGGTGCAGCGATCAAGAGCGCGCGAAGCGAAGGGAAGAAGGTCATGCTCTTCTCCGAGCAGTATGGCACCAGCGAGTTTTTGCTTGGGTCGTACGCCGATGAAGTGATTGCTCAATCGGGGTCGGCGGTTTCGTTCCCCGGGCTTGCGATGGAAGAGATGTTCCTCGCGGATACGTTCGCGTGGGCTGGGCTCAAGGCGGACATGGTTCAGGTAGGCGATTACAAGGGCGCGAATGAGATGATGACGCGCTCTGGCCCGAGTCCTCAGTGGGAAGAGAATATCTCACAGTTGCTTGATGGCATGTATTCGTCGATTCGCCAGCCGATTATGGCGGGGCGGAAGATGAATGATGCGCAGCTGGATGAGGCGATGAAGGTGACATGGCTCGCCGACGCGGATGATGCGAAGAAGGTCGGCTTGATTGATTCGGTGATCGATCTCCCGGATTTGTCTGGACACATCGAGAAGGAACTTGGGACGAAGATTACTTGGACGAGCAACTTACTCGCGCCGGCAAAGAGCAACATGGATTCGATGGGGTCGAACCCGTTTGCGATGCTCCAGATGTTGTCGAAGGAGCCGGATACGGACGCGGATGGGCCGACGATCGCGATTTTGCATATCAATGGCACGATCATCGATGGCGAGTCGGCGGAAGGCGGGATGTTTGGCGGTTCGACTTCGGTGGGCAGCCGAACGATTCGTCGCACGATTGAAGAACTGGCGAAGGACGAGGACATCAAGGGCGTGATCGTGCGGATTGATTCGCCTGGTGGTTCGGCGACGGCGAGCGAAGTGATGTGGCAAGGGCTGCGTCGGCTCGCCGCGAAGAAGCCGGTGTGGTCGAGCGTTGGCGGTATGGCGGCATCGGGTGGGTATTACCTCGCGGTGTCGAGCGACAAGATCTACGTCAACCCATCGAGTATCGTTGGATCGATTGGTGTGGTTGGTGGCAAGATCACGATGTCGGGTTTGTACGACCACTTGAAGGTGAATGTGGTGACGCGCGGCCGCGGACCGATGGCGACGATGTTTGCTTCGGACACGGCGTGGACTCCGCAACAGACCGCGCTGGTTCGTGCTAAGATGACCGAAACATTTGATCAGTTCAAGGGTCGCGTTGCACAGGGGCGCAAGGGCATTGATCTCTCCAAGACGGCTGGTGGCTGGCTGTTTACCGGTCAGAAGGCAATTGATATGAAGATGGCCGACCAGATCGGCGGGCTTGATGTCGCGATCAAGGACTTGGCCCAGGAGCTTGATCTGGAAGATTACGAAGTAATGGATTATCCAGGTCCGCGAGCATTGGGCGATGTGATTCAGGACGCGCTCAAGGGCATGGTGGTCGCGCCCAACGTTGGTGCAAAGGCTGGCATGGCGAATGGGGTGGCGGCGATGGTTGGCCCGTCGCAGATCGGGATGATGGGCCGAGAGATCTTTGGGCCCAAGGCGTGGCCTGCAATAGAAAACGCGATGAACGGGATGTCGCAGTTGCGAACCGAGCCGGTGATCTTGATGTCGCCGAGCGTGATTTACTTCAAGTAAGGGTTTGAGGACAGACTTCAGGAAGTTGATGAAAGCCCTCGGCGAAATGCCGGGGGTTTTTTATGAGCATGTATTCTGCATTCGAGAAGACACAAGTAAATGCAAAGTAAAGAGCAAAGGCGTGTGCGTAGGGCGACATCAAGTTGGCGATTTCATGCGTGCAATGGTGGCGGTGGTGCTTTTGCCTTGGACCAGTGGGATGAGCTCGACGCGGCCACCGGTGGCTTCGACGACGCTTGCGCCAACGACGCGGTCTTTGGTGTAGTCGGCACCTTTGGCGAGCACATCAGGTTTGATAGCGCGGATGAGTTCCAGTGGCGTGTCTTCGCTGAAGAGAACGACAGCGCCGACGCAGCCAAGTGACGCGAGGACTCGGCAGCGATCGTCTTCGTTGTTGACGGGGCGAGTCGGGCCTTTGAGGCGCTGGACGGATGCGTCGTCGTTGATGCCGACGACAAGGAAGGACTTTGTGCCACCGGTGGCGTGAGATTGTTCAAGGAGAGAGACGTGGCCGCTGTGAAGAACGTCGAAGCAGCCATTGGTAAAGACGATGGTTTCGCCTGCGGCGCGACGGGCAGCGGCTTCGACGGCGATCGCTGCGCGGGTGCGGATTTTGCCGGTGAGGCTTTGGGATTGGACGAGTAGGGCGTGATGGATGCGTTCGAGAGGGATGGGTTGCACGCCAAAGACTTCGACTTCGAGGCCTGCGGCACAGTTGGCAAAGCGCACGGCGTCGAGGCGCGACATGTTGTTGGCGAGGCCCGCGCATAGCCCGGCGAGGAACATATCGCCTGCGCCGGTAACGTCGTAGACCTCGCGGGCGATTGTGGGAATCGTGATGGGTTCGGGATTTTCGGAATTGAGCAGGAGCGCGCCGTGGCGGTCGAGCGTGAGCACGACAAAGGCCAGATCGAGTGAGCAGAGCAGCGCGAGCGCGAGGCGAGCGTTGTGCGCGGGGCTGGCGTCGTGATCGGTTTTGAGGCCGGTGGCGAACTCGGCCTCGGTGCGGTTGGGGGTGATGGAGGTCGCGCCCTTGTAGCGGGAAAAATCGTTGCGTTTGGCGGGATCGACGAGGACTGGCTTGCCTGCACGGCGAGCGGCGGCGATTATGCCTTGGCAGATCTCGGGAGTGCAGACGCCTTTGTCGTAGTCTTCGATGGCAACCACATCGACGTCTTGCATGAGAGTTTCGGCACGCGCGATGATGGCGGCGGCGACGGAACCGGTGACCTGGTCGCGCGATTCGTAATCGATGCGAAACATCTTTTGCGGATGGCGGGTTTGGGCTAGGCCGATGAGGCTTTGCTTGACGGTAGTTGGGCGGGTTGGATCGATGATGAGGTTGGAAGCGTCGATTGAGCCTTTGGCGTGAGAAGAGCTGGATGAGGTGTTGGAAGAAGTGTGTGAAGATTCAAGAGACGCGCGCAAGACGCGGCCAGCGTCGTCGTCGCCTATGACGCCTAACGCGATGACGTGTGCGTGAAGGGCGGCGAGATCAAGGCAGACGTTGGCAGAGCCGCCCGGGCGGTCTTCGCGTTTGCGAACGTGAAGGATTGGGACGGGTGCGTCGGCGGAGAGTCGCTCGGCGTCGCCAAAGAGCAACTGGTCGAGCATGAAGTCGCCTACCACGAGCGCGCGGAAGGGACGCCAGGATGCCAGGTGCGTGAGCAGTGAGTCCATTAAGGGTGAGAGTATCAGGGTGAAGAGGCGGGGCTATTTGGAATGACGTCGGGGTCGGTTTGAGGAGCTTGATTGTGTATTTGGTTGGGCGGCTCGTAAGGCGGATTTGCTTGGTTCCACGCCGAGATCGTGGCGAGAATAGATGTGTCGAGCTGGTCGGAGAGATCGCAAGCGGCGGCACGAGCGAGGTTGGCATTGAGGGGGCACATCGAGATTTGAGGCACGACCACGGGGCAAGGCCAAAGGTCGGGGCGGACGCGATTGAGCTTGCTCCAATCTTTGTCGGTGATTATCAGCGCGTCGAAATCTTTGGCGAGGTCGAGCAGGCGTGCGATAGTGCGGCTGTTGAAGGGGTCGTGATCGGGGAGGATGAGTTGGTTTGAAGTAGAAGCTGAAGATGTAGAAGTGAACGCGGTAAACGCGGAAGAAGTAGAAATGAAAGTAGAATTTGTTTCGCCGGTGGCTTCGCGGACCATGGCGATGAAGATGTTTGGGTTGCCGATGGCGCAGCAGATGGCGACGCGTTTACCTTTGAGCCATGAGACTGATTGGCTTTGTGGCTGGGCGTGCGTGTAGATGTTGAGTAATTGCCACGCGTGCGTGAAGGCGGCGACGATGAGGTTTGGGTTTGCGTTGCGAGCGTTTGCAACGATGCGCGAAAGAGACGCCGAAGCGATGCGGTCGGCGTGGGTGATTGCTACGGCGTGTGCACGAGCGAGTGTGCGAGTTGGTTCGCGAAGCCAGCCTTGGGGAAGAAGATGGTCGGCGAAGGGGTCGCGAGTGGCATCGATGAGGACAAGGTCGAAGCAGCGGGCGATCTTGCGGTGTTGGAAGCCGTCGTCGAGGATGATGGTACGGATTTCGAGGCCCATGGGAGAGGCGAAGTGATCGAGGAGGCCTTCGAGGCGGTTTGGTTGCGCGACGATTGGAACGTTGAGAGAGAGGGCCTCAAGGGCGCGGCGAGTTTCGTCGGCTTCGTCGGAGAAGCCTTTGCGGGCGGCGTAGCCACGCATGGCGATTACGGGTGAGAGGTTGTTGCGCGAAAGTAGTTCGACGAGGCGGCGAACCATGGGGGACTTGCCCGTGCCGCCGACGGAGAGGTTGCCGACGCTTATGACGGGGCGGTCGAATGTGATAACGCCTTTGCCGCGGTCAAAGGCGCGAGAACGGCGACCAAGTTCGAGCGCGTACATCGCGGCGAAAAGTGGGCCCAATGGTGCGAGCAATGGCGGGAGCGGACTCTTGAAAGAGGTTCGTCCTTCGCGCGATGATGGAGTGGTGGATTGAGGCATGTGTGAATAGCGATCAGGAGCGGGCTTTTTAGCTAGGATGAGAGTCGGTCGAAGTTGTGGATTCGGTTGAAGTTGTGGACTGGGCAGGGTTGGTGGGCGTGGAGCGTGCGGGCGTTGTGCTTTGGAGTTGTGCGCGAGCCGCGTCTTCGGCGAGAAGTTGTTCTCTGAGCATCGCGCGAAGTTCTCGGCGAGCGGTTGTATGCAGTCGCATTGTGTTTGAGGCGTCCATGAGCGCGAGCATCAGGATGATGGTAATGAGCCCGGCGACGAGCATCCATGCAATGACGAAGATGCGCTGCTGGGTTGGGGCGACGAGCGTGAGCGCGAAAGTGGCAAGGGGAACGAGCATCATCATGAGCATGCCATTGGCCATGCGGATGCGTCTGCGGCTATCGGGTTGGCAGATGTGAGCGGTCAGGTGGACGTGTCCAGCGAGTAGAAGGAGCGTGATGATGGCAAGTGGGCCGACGAGCCAAAGTGAGGCAATTGGCGTGAAGGAAGATTGCGCGAGCAATGTGTTCAAGCTTGGGTTCTCCGGCTGTTTGATGCGCCAAGACCAAGTACAGCGAAGAGGCGGGCAAGACGAATCATGGGCAGGCCCATGACGGTTGCGGGGTCGCCTTCGACGCGGATATGCCAACCGGAGGCGACGCGGTCGGCGAGGTTGTAGGCGCCGGCCTTGCCTTGCCAATTGCCTGAGGCGATGTAGGCGAAGAGCGTCGCATCGTCGAGCGGGCCCATGTGGACGCGGGCGGTGTCGGTGAAGATGATGCGTTTGCGCGTAGCGACGTTGATAAGCGCGCAGCCAGTGATGACTTCGTGGGCGTTGGTGATGGGCGCGTTGGATTGAGGCGCGTTGGATTGAGGCAACATGACACGCAACATGGCGAGCGCTTCGTCGGCTGTGCGAGGCGTGCCGATGGTGTGGGTGATGAGCCCATCGCGGACGATGCAGGCGGTATCGGCGCCCAGCGACCAAGGGATATTGCGTTCCTGGGCCAGATCGAGGCCGGCGCGGGCCTTTAAATAGGCCAATGCTGCGACCCAGCGATCAGCGGGCATGAACACGCCACCGGTTTCGAGAACGGAATCGTCAAAGCCCGGATGCTCGGCGACGACGGCGACGCCAGCTTCTTCGAGCATTGCACGCCTGCGTGGCGAGCGGCTGGCGAGCAGGAGCGAAGCGGTGAAGGCACGCGTTTCGCGCAGCGCAGGCTCGTCGCGGTTGGCAGGTGGATTCGAGTTGGCCTTGGCGTGTGGCAACGACCTTTGATTCCTGTGAAAGTCGCCACCTCAATGGCGTAAATGAACGCTAGAACAGTGTACGTCAATCGTGTTGTACGCGTTGTTGCACATGCAATTGTGTAGCGCATGCGGGCTAAGGCAGTAGGGCTTAGAATCTCGTCATGCGAGCACACCTGGTTCAATTGGACATCGTGTGGGAAGACAAGGCGAAAAACCACGATCGCGTTGCGGACATGCTCGACAAGGCTGATGTTGCACGTGGGGATTTCGTCTTGCTCCCCGAGATGTTCGATACGGGGTTTAGTTTCAACGTAGAGCGAACCAACGACAAAGCCGGAGCGACATTGACGTTTCTGCTGGAACTCGCGGATGATCTTGGTGTAACGGTACAAGGCGGGCGAACGGTTGCGGCGTGCCACCAGTGCATGGCGAGCAATGTGATGACGACGGTTGAGCCGGGGCAGAAAGTGCTCTGCGAGTTTGCCAAGATTCATCCATTTTCACTTGGCGGCGAGCAAGAGAAGTTTGCTGGCGGCGATGAAGTAATGACGTATCAACTGCGGGGCGCAAACGGTCGCGATGGGGGCGCCGGGCGCGATGACGGGCGCACCGATGGCGAGTCGTTCACGGTTGCGCCAGCGATCTGTTACGACCTGAGGTTTCCCGAACTCTTTCGCAAGGGGCTCAGGCTTGGCGCTGAACTATTTGCGGTTGGTGCGTGCTGGCCTAGCGTGCGACAAGCTCATTGGCGCGCGCTGCTGATTGCACGAGCTATTGAAAACCAGGCGTACGTGCTTGGCGTCAACCGCGTCGGAAGCGATCCTGATACGACGGAAAAGCCGGGCTTGAAGTATGGCGGCGGGTCGATCGTGGTTTCGCCTAAAGGCGAGATCATCGGCGAACTTGGCGATCAGCCTTCGGTGTTGAGTGTTGCAATCGATCCCAAGGAAGTAAAGCGGTGGCGCGACGTCTTCCCGGCGTGGAAGGATGGGAGATTGTGAGGGTGGAAGGAAAGCGGAGAGAAAAAGAATTCATGAGCCAGATGACATGGGGCATGAGGCATCGAGACAGAAGTCACACCACGATTGAAGCAATCATGGTGGCACGAAGCAAAGCACAAGGCGCAGGCACGAAGACAAAGGCACGAGGGCAAAGACATGTAGATAAAGGCACGAAGGCGAAAGCAACCGGCAGGGACTGACCGACCACCCAAGACGAAGGCAACTGGCGAAGTTCAACAGCGGTTTACTTGATGTAGCCTTGGCGTGTGAGGTGTTCGACCATGTTCTCGGGGATGCCACGCAGTTGTGGCGTCATGTAGATCGAGCCATGGTCGACGCCCGGGATGATGGTGATGAAGCCGTAATAGATATCTTTCGCCGTGGCGGGCGGCGGTTCTGCGACGTTCGCTTTGAGAAGCTCGACGGCTTCGTTGAGGTAGTAGTTGTCTTGGTCGCCGACGATGAGGCGGATGCGTTCGTTGAAGATCGGCGTGTACACCTCGGGCTTGGCGATCAGGCGATCGGTGATGTCGTACGCCTTGTATTGCTGGGCGATGTCGCGGTTGATTCTTCCAGTAGCTGCGTCCCAGAGTGCGGCGGGTGTGCCTGCATTGGAACGCGGACCAAAGACGGCGAACCACGAGTCCCATTGCTGGCCGGAGGTATTGTCAGGGCCGAGGACTTCTTCCATCGCGTTTTCTTGCGCGATGGTCATCTTGACTGAACCCTTGTGGCGATAGCTCGGAATCGCTGCGTCTTCGTGCATGTATGCGTCGAGGCCGTCGTAGATGTTGACGAGTTGGAATTTGTGGAAATCAACAGGGTCCGGAGAGCTGGACCAACTTGCACCGAAGGTTTGTGGGTATTGCGTTGCCAGCCAGAGGGTGGACCACCCGCCACTGGAATGGCCACGGAGCAGGCGAGCTTGAGGATCGTTGATGAGTGTGAACTTTTTTTCGAGTGCAGGGATGAGCTCGGTGATGAGTGCGTCGCCGACGGGGCCGTTGTTGGCGGAATTAGCGAAGAGATGATGGCCGTTGAGACCTTCGGGATCGAGAATGATCCAGAAGGCGTTGCGATTGAGTACGTCTGTGGGCGTGGTCGCGAGAGTATTCGCACGACGATTGCCGCGAGCGGTAGCGTCGGTGTGGTCGCCGCCAAAGCCAGGAACTTCGTAGATGGCGGGGTACCCACCTTCGCGCGTGGCGTTGTAGTCGATGGGGAGGATTACTCCCGCGCGAAGATAGACGTCGGTGCCACGAAACTTGGAGAGAAGGTCGGAGCGGATCTCGACGTATTCAACGCCTGACGCGGGCGTTGGCGCGATTGCTTCGGCGGTGACAGACTTGGTGAGCGTTATGTCGGTTGACGAAAATTTAACATCTGATTTAGTCATTTGATCCGTATTTTTCACTTGATCAGTGTTGTTCACTTGATCCGTGTTTTTCACTTGATCCGTGTCGATGGTGAACGTAAAGACTTCAGAATAGAGGTTGCCTACTTCGCGCTTCCAAGAGCTATTCTCGCGCTTGACATCGAGCACCGCTTGCACGCGATACGTTCCCGCAGGGAGCATGTTGAGCGCGACCGGGAATGACCGCGGGCGAGTAACGACGTTTTGATCGGCGTTTGGTTCTGCGTTTGTATCTGCGTTTGGTTCTGCGTTTGTATCTGCGTTTGTATCTGCGTTTGTGAGCGTGGCTGCGTCGAGCGTGAACCACTGGCCGGGCTTGAGGTTAGAGACGTCGATGCCGAACATGGGTTGTGGGTTCTCGAAGAATGGGCCGTCGGCGGGATCTTTGTTGTGCTGATCGGCGGCGTTGATTTTGTCTGCGCTGTCTTTGATCAAGTAAACAACCAAGCGACCGGTTGCGGGCGTGGCTTGGATCTTTTCATCGATGCGCACGCGGAATGATGTTTCGGCGTGCGCATTCATAGCCGATGTAGTCAGTAGTGCGCATGCCGCGAGCAGGAATGTGGCTGACACGCGCGATAAAACCGGCCCTATGCCGCGTGGCGGGGTGCTGGAGAAAATTTGACGCGCGAAAGCATTCTCGTTCATGAAACTAGTGTAGTGATCAGGTGGAGTGATCGCGTGCTGCGCACAAAGCCCGCAGAGTTGAGGCGAGAAGTCAAAGCGAACGATTCATCAGCCGATCTTCGCTGCACCGCCGACGTATGGGCGAAGAACCTTGGGAATGTTGACGCTGCCATCGGCGTTCTGGTGAATTTCGAGCAGCGGGATCATGAAGCGTGGGCTTGCAAGGACTGTGTTGTTGAGAGAATGGCAATAGACGGTTTCGCCCTTGCCTGCGGCTCCGCCTGCGCGATAGCGCATGTTGAGACGGCGGCACTGGAAGTCGTAAAGACGGCTGGCTGAGTGGGTCTCGCCGAAGTCGCCGGTGGGAACTTCTTTGCCGTCTACGTTGATGAGGTTGCCTCGACCTGGCATCCAGCTTTCGATATCGACCATGTCAGCGTTTTTGACGCCGAGGTCGCCTGTGCAGCATTGAAGAAGGCGGTGGGGGATCTCCATGCTTTCGAGGAGTTGCTGGACAAAGCCGATCATGCGTTTGTGCCAGGCACGGCTTTCG
This sequence comes from Phycisphaerales bacterium, assembly GCA_038240875.1. GTDB lineage: Bacteria > Planctomycetota > Phycisphaerae > Phycisphaerales > UBA1924 > JBBRGG01. Next base: position 20,990 of record JBBRGG010000002.1, read on the forward strand.
GCTTCGTCAGCTTTGCAGATGACGACTTGCTCGACCTTGTCGAATTGATGGATGCGGTAGAGGCCAGCGGTATCTTTGCCAGCGGCGCCAGCTTCTCGGCGATAGCAAGTAGAGACAGTGACGTACTTGATAGGCAACTGAGCTTCGTCAAGGATTTCGTCCATGTGGACGCCCATGAGGCCGACTTCGCCGGTGCCGGTGAGAAAGAGGTCGTTGCCGCCGCCACGCTTGGATTCTTCGATGTGATAGGCCTGTTCACGGCCAGCGGGGAAGAAGCCTGTGCCGACCATGGTCTCTTCGCGGACGAGCGTGGGCGCGCTCATGGGGCGGAAGCCGTGAGAATCGCACATGAAATCGATAGCGTAACGAAGGACGCCTTGGTGCAGGCGCATGCCCATGCCCGAGAGGACATAGCTGCGCGAGCCAGCGATCTTTACGCCACGCTCAAACTCGCAGAGGTTGAGGTCGCGAAGAAGTTCGAGGTGAGTCTTGGGGGAGAAGCCCTTATTTTCCTCAAAGGATTTGCGAGTGTCAAAGCCATTGGGGAGGAGGTCGCTCTTGGGCGGATGCCAGCGCGAGATCTCAACATTGTCGTCGCTAGAGGTGCCTACAGGTACATCGCCATCGGGCGGGAGAGGGACTTGGAGAAGCAGAGAGCGGATCTCGCTATCCATGCCAGCTTCTTTGGCCTCGAATTCTTGAATGGCGGCTTTGAGGCGCTGAGGCCGGAGCTTCAAGTCTTCGATTTGGGCTTCGATTGCGGCGCGGTCCGGGCCGTGAGAGCCTTTGAGCTGGCCTTGGAGCTTGCCGATCTGTGGCCCAGATTCCTTGGCGATTTTGTTCTGTTCAGCGCGAAGTTTTTCACGCTCAGCGGTTATGGTTCGCTTGGTCGCATCGAGCTCGATGAGCCGATCGATATCGACGGAAACGCCTTTAGCTTTGGCGCCAAGGGCGAAGCGGGCGGGGTTGTCACGAAGTGCCTTGAGGTCGATCATGGGGCAGGAGTGTAGATAAGGGGGTTGCCCTCGGCCAAAAGGGGCGGGAGATGGAGAGAGGAAGGTGAGACTTGCAATGAGAGGTGCAACTTTGTGTGCGATCTCCCCGTATTATGGCTCGCATGCCGCAACTTCGACTGATACCAATCCGTGGCGATAGCAAACCGATTCTTCTAATGAAGGAGCCGGTGATCATCGGCCGTTCGCCAGACTGCACGATCCCGATTTTGGACGAAAGGGCGAGCCGCCAGCATTGCACGATTGAACCTGATGACAGCGGCGGCTGGCTCGTGCGCGATATGCAATCGCGCAATGGCACGCGAGTCAACGACGCGAAGATTGAACGCCGAGCGATCCGTCCGGGGGACGTGATCCGCGTAGGCTCGCACGAATTCTTGGTCGATACCGACGCGCCAGCGGTGACGGCGGAAGCACGCCGAAAGTCGTTGCACATCGGCGAGGCGCTCAACGACTTGCCCGAAGAAGAAGCCGCAGTCTTCAAGGGTGTCAAGCGTGGCACCGAAGTGCAGTGGATGTACGAGCTTGCTGAGGTGATGGGGAATATCCCGCCACGCGACCAGCCGCCCGAGATGGTGCGCGTGCTTGATTCCAATGGTAAACCCAGTGAGGTGCTCGCGGGTACGACAGATGGGCCAAACGCGCTGCGGTTGCTTTTGCAATTAGGCAGCAAGGCTCGCGCGACGGATATTCACGTAGAGCCCAAGGGTGAACACTTTCAAGTGCGCATGCGCGTCGATGGCGACATGGTCCAGATCGTTGATCTGACCAAGCGCGTTGGCGAACTGCTCTTTGGCGTTGTCAAGGCGGCGTGCAACATGCACGTTGCGGGGCGCGAAGCGATGCAGGATGGGCACTTTTCATGCGTGTTCCCGGATCGACAGGTTGAATATCGCGTGTCATACACGCCCACGATGTATGGCCAGAAGCTCGTCATCCGAATCCTTGATATGCGTGCCAACCCAACCAGCATGCTCGAACTTGGCATGATGTCGTATATGCACGAGCGAGTTCGGCAGGTCTGCGAGCAGGATTCGGGGCTGCTCCTGGTCTGCGGGCCGACGGGTTCGGGAAAGACCACGACGCTGTATTGCTGCGTGCGAGAAATAGACCGCCAAACGCACAACGTCGTCACCATCGAAGACCCCGTTGAATACACGCTTGATAACACGACGCAGATCCCTATCGACGAGCGCCAAGGCAACACGTTTGGCATGTTGCTACGCAGCGTACTTCGGCAAGATCCCGACGTGATCCTCGTCGGCGAGATCCGCGACGAAGAGACTGCCCGCACAGCGATGCAAGCCGCGCTAACCGGGCACATGGTCTTTTCGAGCATCCACGCCAAGGAAACAATCACGGCGTTGTTCCGCTTGCTCGACCTCAAAGTCGAGCCTTATCTGGTGGCCAACGCGATGCAGCTCGTGCTCGCGCAGAGATTGGTGCGCGTGCTTTGCGAGCATTGCAAAAGGCCCATGCCCATCACACCTTCGCAAGCAACACGCGTGGGCAAATATCTTCAGGGCAAGACGCAGGTGAACGTCGCGACGGGGTGTGTGCGGTGCTTGCGAACCGGGTATCGCGGGCGCCGGGCGATCTTTGAATTGCTCGATGTCAACGATGAACTGCGCGACATTATCTTGCGCGAGCCATCGATCACGGCAATGAAGAAGATTATCGAGCAGGGCTTGTTCACGACGCTCCAGCAGTTTGGCTGGCGACTAGCCGCCGAGGGCGTGACGAGCTTGGATGAGGTTGATCGCGTCGCCGGGATGTCGTGAACGAATAGTTGTTCGCCCGCGCGTACGCCTTACTTCCAAGCGGATTCAAATCGATCGAGCAAGCCATCGCACGCTGCGAGGAGCATGTCGTGCATCTGGTCGAAGCCTTCAGGTCCGCCTTGGTATGGGTCGGGGACTTCGAGTTGGTGTTCTTCGTTGGCATTTGCATGGTGCGCAAGCAATGGATCAAAGGAGCGGATGAGCATGACTTGAGAAGCGGGCGCGCCCATGTCGATCATGTTGGCCTTGTTGGATTGGTCCATGGCCAGGAACAGATCGAACGTTTCGGGATCTCTCATCGAATCAAACTGACGAGCACGGTGAGAAGTGGAAGAGAGCGACGTACCGCGCCGGATTGAAACGGCGATCGAGCGCGCGTCGGCAAGATTGCCCGCGTGCCAATTTCCTGTACCACAGGAATCGATGCGGAAGCGATCAAGAACGCCTCGTGCGCGAGCATGATCTGCGATGATCGCCTTTGCGAGCGGGCTTCGACAGATGTTCCCTAAGCAAACAAAGAGCACGCGCGTGCGGGCGCTTGGGTTTGCACGCGACCAGAGGTTGCCTCGTGATTGTGCAAGGGTGATTGCAGTTGTGAATATGTCGTGAGTAGTCATGCAAATTCAAGAAAGACGTGCGCGACGGTTGGAAGAGACAGTAGTAGGCAGAGACAAGTGGCTACGAGCCTGTGGTGCCAACCAATGCTGAATCTGACTCAAGTACAGAGAGGATCGCTGACCGCCAGGCATTTGCGAATTGGTCGCTCGTGCGATTCATCGGCTTTGTTGCGATTGGCTCGGTAACCAATCGCTGGCGCAGCGCGCGAGCAAGCGTAGAAGGCAGCGAATCAGCGGTGCGTATGTGATTCGGGCTTGGTGCAAGATCAATTGAGCCCACGATCGTGATGCCCGCGTCCGCAACCGCGCGCACGAGCAAGTGAGCGGCCGCGCTGCGTTCTTGCGAGCTTCCCGTAAATCGTTCGCCGGGTGCAAAGACCGCAGCGTCGCACGACGAAACCCAAGTCGCGACGGGTTCGTCACGGATACACATGCGCAGCGAGGGCAAGCCTTCGCGCAGTCGCCGCAGAGCCGTGGCGAGCCTTGCGGTTATGCCGCGATCAACAACGCCAACAACAGGCAGGCCTGAACTCAGGAGCATGCCTAGGACGTGAATAAATGCGGGGGCATCGCACTCGTGGCGATTGGTGCCGATCAGGGCGATTGCGATCTTCTCTTCACCCACGAGTTGTGCGGGCTGAGCACGTGCGTCGATGTCGCGTCGTTCGACGAGTTGGATCGTTGTCGGCGTGCGCACTGTTCGGATCGCGCGACTGTTGGGCGTGCTTCGTGTTGCTCGCGAGGCAAAAGAGCCTGGAACATGATCGATCACGCCACGATCAAGGTCCACAATAACCCTAGGCAAATCTGGGCACGCGCGTCGCACCGTTGGTTCAAGTTCGGTGCCCCAGCAGACAATCGCATCGAACGTACGGCCCATCACCATACGGCCCATCATGTTCGCGTCTCGTACCCACGCACGCACCCCACGCACGCCCAAGTCGAGCCTCCGCAGCGGCGGAGCAGTGTGGCCATCAAGAATGAGTCCAAGCGAATGCGCACGAACCACGCCTCTTGAATCATCAATCATCAGGCAGGCGTTTGCCTGCCCGACGTGCAAGATTTGGCCGTGTGCCATCGCGCACGCAAGCAGGGGTATGTCGCCCATGGAGCGCGACCGGCACACATGCAGCAGGTTTGGGCCTGCTCGCTTTGAGCTATATAAGTTCGGGCCAAGAGAATCATTATCGATCATCGATCCCCCACGGGCTTCCAGCGTTCGTGCGAATAGAAAAGCTTTGCCAGGGTTTTACCCGTGAGCTTGGCGAGTTCGCTGCGGGCCTTGTCGGCTTCGCCACGGCTTTCGGGTTCTTTACGTGGACGCTGGACCGGCTGAGCAATGACGGCGAACCCGCGTGGATCGGCGGGCCAGAGTCGCGCGTCTTCATCCTTGTTTGTGTCGATTACTTTGGCGCGGAAGTTGGCTGCTGGCGTGTAGGTGGCTCCGTCGGAAGAAAGGGTGAAGGAATCAATGGTGGCATATATAACGATGTCGGCACCGACAGACCTGCCAATGGTTTGGATATCCATTCTGCGGGATGCAGTTTCAGTACTCGCGGCCTCGAACGCGCCCGAGGCGTCGATCACGGTCTTGACAACGCCCACACGAAGTAAGTCTTGCTGGGCAGCTTGCGCGATAGCAAGACGCGTCGAGCGACCAATGGGCGGCGTTGAAAGATCCTGGATGAAGATTACGACCGAAGCCTTTTCTGGGAGTTCGTATGCGGCGTCGATTTTGGGCGGCCCTTCGATCAGCAACACTGCGGGACCAACGATGTTGCAGCCGCTCATAGCCCCTGCGAGGCAAAGCCCAAGGGTGCATGCGAGAAGTGTTGTGCGAAGCGATGCGGATTGCGGGTGCATAGTGGAGCCTGAATTGTGGGGTTTGATTGAACACGTACAGGAAAGTGAGGCAATTGCGAAGTTATAGAGTGGAGGATTTGAACCGCGCGAAACTGCTTGCGTGCGTGTTTGATGCTACGAATGTGTGATGATTACGCCGGTCATGCTCGCATCGGGCACGCTCGCGTAATTGTTGCTTGGATCAATAGTCGGGACGAGTCTTTTCTTCGTGTTCGTAAAAGAGCCAGGACATGCGATCGACCAATCGAGAAAGCAGGACGCTGGTGACCTGATCGCGCGTGATGTCCTCCTGGCCGAAGCCTTCGCTATCGGGGTACTTGATGTTGATGACCTGGTCGTAGACAAACTCGCCAGTGCTCGAATCGCCAACAGACACACGCGCCGCAGCATGGCCATTCCACAGGTACTTGTTGCCCGGATCGTGCAAGCGATACTCGGTGACTTCGATGATGATGATCCGCTCCGCGCCACCTAAGTCTTTGGATAGTCGATCGGGAGATCGAAGGTGCCAGGCGGGGTTGTGATAGCAATACGAAAGCGCTTCGGTGGGGGGGATAAAGCCACTAGGACGAGGCTTATTCTCGTGCTGCGACAGCCTTGAGCTCATGCGGGTGCTAATCTCTTCGAGTAAAAGCGGGTGCTCAGATTGGATACCACGATCGCTTGTGACGAGAACAACAAAGGACTTGCCTTCAAGCCCGAGATAGTCTGCCTTGACGGTCTTGCTCGATGTGCGTTCATAGGTATCCGCTGCGGCACCGATGATGGCGCACCCGCTCAACGTGGGTGCGAACGCTACCAAGCCAATCGCAGCGAGCGTGGCGAACAGGGTCGAGCTTCGCGCACGTGAACGACGTTGCGAGCCCGGCCCGGGCGGTGATACAGCCAAGCCTAGGTTGGAGTGTCTTAAACTGGGGTTTGCGTGCCTATGGAGCGTAATAGCGTTGGGCATGCAGGATGGTACAACCCAGAAGGTACTTCGGAGGCAGATTCCGGTTTGATTCCTTGAAACGATACACGAATGACTAAACAAAGTTGCTTTGAAATGGAAAGCAGCCGGGCCAGTGCCGGGCCAGAAGCACGGCGGGTGCACGAGTCAGCACTTATCAAGGCCCGAAGGTAAACCACTTGTACGCCCACGCAGCCAAAAGACCACCCAGACTGATCCAGGCGAGTTTCCAGCCAGCCAAGCGCACAATCGTCGTTAGCAACAGCGAGCCGGTGATCGCGGAGTATCCCGCGAGCCACACCAACAGTGCAGTGACAACAGCGAGGGCCGCACCCATCGGTTGTGCCCTGATGCTCGTCATTGGTTGCACGTGGGCGGCAGCAGCGAACGCGGTTGTCATGCCACAGGTCAGGCAAGGCTTGCCAAAGCGAACAACCCAACCACAAGGCGGCAAGCCAAGCTGCGAATGCGTGCCATAGCCCACAGACGAAGGTGTCAGCGTTGATGCGATGATGAGCACACTAAGACACGCCAGCGCCACCGCGGCCAAACCGAGGCGCTCATACATGTTCAAACGAACATGAGAAGCTTCGCGTGGCGGCGCGTGATGTGATCCAATCGCTGCCATTATTGGGCTCCCGTCAGCAAGCCATACCCGCGCGTGATCGATGCAAACAATGCTGAAATTTACAAATGCAGCGTTGTATTTTATCGAACTGGCTCAGTCGAACTTAAAGACGCCCTTGCGAAAGCCATAGATGTACGCGACAACGGTGGTGAGCATGAAGAAGAGAATGCGGACAAGCCAGGTCAAAGATTCGCTGGTCATTGCGGCGATATTTGGGAAAGTGGAAGCCCAAGGGTAGAGGAAGATGATTTCAACGTCGAATACTAGAAAGACCATCGCGATGAGGTAGAAACGAACGTTGAAACGCTTGCGGGCGGTGCCGATGGGCTCCATGCCAGATTCGTAGGACTGACCTTTGATCTTGCCGCCAGGGCGGTTGGGCCCGATGATGCTGGTGAGAACCAGGTTGCCAACCGCAAAGCCGATGGCCATCAAGATAATGAGCGCAAGAGGCAAGTACGATCCAAGGTCGGTCTGGCCCAGCGCAGGAGTAAATAGACTCGCGCTGATCGTCTCGCTCATCGTGTGGGGAGTTGTTATCGCGGTGTGCACTACAGATATCGGCATGAGCCGATGATATCCGCGCTAGCTGCGTGCGACACGCACGGTATTGCGGACAGATTGATTGGATTCTGTTGGATACGTTTGCGGGTTGAAAATACTTGAACTTGCATAATTTCGAGTTGTCATTCAGTAGCCACACCTAAAAAGGTATTACCTAAGCATAAAGCAAATCACGGCCTGCCAAATCGACAGGCGAGTTGATCGCTGAGGCATCTCTGACAGCGAAAATCTCATTTCTCAGGTGGCGTGCCAGAGTTTTTAAGCCAAACTTTCACCTTGTAATGGTGTTCCAGAGCCGGGGATTGTGTGTTGGCGAGCACTTGCAAGGTGTGTTTGAGTCTGGCACACGGCTTGCCTAGTGACTTATTGCAAGGCGAATACCGCCTAGGCCAAAGTTGGCACGAACTTTGGTTTGGACAAAGGCAGCGCACATTCGGTGGCCCGCGATCATGCGACGGCCCCTTACGGAGTTTAAAGACATGGCAGCCAAGGTAATAGTGTTCGACGTTGACGCTCGTCAGGCCCTTCTCGCAGGCGTGGAAAAGCTCTCTCGCGCCGTCAAGACCACCCTTGGCCCGCGTGGCCGAAACGCCGTCATCGACAAGTCCTGGGGCGGTCCCACCGTCACCAAGGATGGTGTCTCGGTCGCCGAAGAAATCGAACTCAGGGACAAGGCTGAGAACATGGGCGCGCTCCTGGTCAAGGAAGCCGCCAGCAAAACCAGCGAAGAAGCTGGCGACGGCACCACGACCGCAACGATTCTCGCCGAAGCCCTTTTCCGCGAAGGCCTTCGCCACATCGCCGCTGGCTGCGATGCCAACCAGCTCGTCCGTGGCATGCAAGCCGCAGTGACAGCCGTGGGCAAGGCCATCAACGCGATGGCGACTCCAGTCAAGGGCAAGGCCGACATCCAGAATGTCGCCGCGATCTCCGCCAATAACGACATGGAAATCGGTCGCATCATGGCCGACGCCTTCGACAAGGTCGGCAAGGACGGCGTCATCACCGTCGAAGAAGGCAAGAACATCGAGACCATCGTCGATGTCGTCGAAGGCATGCAGTTTGACCGTGGCTATCTCTCGGCGAACTTCATCACAGACGCCGACGCGATGAAAGTTGATTTCGACAAGGCTCTTATCCTCATCCACGAAGACAAGATCGACACCGTCTCCAAGCTTGTTCCTCTTCTCGAAAAAGTCATGCAGGCCAAAAAGCCTCTGCTCATCATCGCCGAAGACATCACCGGCGAAGCTCTCTCGACCTTGGTCATCAACAAGCTGCGTGGCACGCTTCAGGTTGCCGCAGTCAAGGCTCCTGGCTATGGCGATCGTCGCAAGGCCATGCTCGAAGACCTCGCGATCTTGACCGGCGCTACCGCCGTCATGAAGGACATCGGACTCGAACTCGAGAAGATCGATATCAAGCAGCTTGGCATGGCCAAGAAGGTCGAGATCGACGCCGACAACACCACCATCATCGAAGGTGCAGGCGATACCAAGGCGATCCAGGCTCGCATCGCGCAGCTCGCCGCCGAAATCGAAAAGTCCACCAGCGATTACGACCGCGAGAAGCTACAAGAGCGTCGCGCCAAGTTGACCGGTGGCGTTGCCGTCGTCAAGGTAGGTGCAGCGTCCGAAGCCGAACTCAAGGAACGCAAGTCTCGCATCGAAGACGCCCTTCACGCGACCCGAGCCGCTATCGCCGAGGGGATCGTTCCCGGTGGCGGCGTCTCCTTCATCCGCGCTCGCAAGGCTCTTGAATCCATGAAGGAATACAAGCTGGTCTTCGGCAAGCCTGGCAAGGACGAAGATAAGACCACCGAAGACGTGGGACGCTTCACCTTCGATTACGCCATGGGCATCCGCACCGTCTTCACGGCTCTCGCCGTGCCTCTGACGACCATCGCCGAAAACGCTGGCGCCAAGGGCACCGTCGTCGTCAGCAACGTCGCCGAAGGCAAGGGCAACTACGGCTACAACGCCCTCACAGGCGAATACGGCGACTTGCTTGAGCAAGGCGTCATCACGCCCGCCAAGGTTGATCGCACCGCGCTCCAGAATGCTTCGTCGGTCGCCACGGTTCTTCTCGCCTCTGATTGCATCATCACCTCAAAGCCCGAACCTAAGGATGCCAAGGGTGGCGGCGGTGGTGGTGGCGGCATGGGCGGCATGGGCGGTATGGGTGGCATGGGTGGCATGGGCGGCATGGGCGGCATGGGCGGTATGGGCGGTATGGGCTTCTAAGCTGCTATTCGCTGACTGCGTTCGTTCCGCCACACCAAGCTCAAACTTCAGTATTCATCAGAAAGCAGGTTTCCATTGGCAAAGGCTTCTGACCTCTTGAACAAATCCGGCGCGGGAGCTCTTCCCACCGGTCACGCAAGCAATCCGCTCAATACCGGCGCGTCAGCCAAAGATTCGGCTAAGGCCGCGAAGGACGCCGAGTCCGTTACGTCGCACAAGCCTGATCTAGGCCACAACCTTCACAAGGGCACCGACAAGTCCAAGGGCGGCGGCGGTCAAATCAGCAGCCGTCCCAAGGTGTAAATCGGTTCCAGGTACAGCTCGCACGGCCTCATCGTTCACATATTCCATTTCATCCGCGACATCGGCGCAAGTGAAAGAAATCTTTGAGTTGGTCGTGTATGTAATTATCGCGTTGAGATTGCTACCCATTGACATCGAAGTCATTAACCCTCGGTTCGTGGCCCAGCGTCAGCCGGCGCAAAGATGAGTTTAAGTCAGGTTCAATCAGAGTTTGAGTCGGGTTTGAGTCGGATTATTTGAGTCTGAATCAAGTAAGCACGCAAGTTCCAGTGTGTCTGGGCTTGCTTTGAGAAGTAGTAGCTTCACAGGATCCACGTCTAATAGGTCGCGATGCGATCGCATCAGCCTCAGAAGGAAACATCATCATGGCCGTTAAGCCCCTCGAAGACCGCGTCCTTGTCAAGCCGATCGAAGCCGAGTCCAAGACCGCTTCAGGACTGTACCTCCCCGAAGCCGCCAAGGAAAAGCCTGTCCGTGGCACGATTGTCGCCACCGGCCCAGGCAAGCTCCTAGAAAATGGCAAGCGCGCCGAGATGTCTGTTCACTCCGGCGACACGGTCGTCTATGGCAAATACGCTGGCACTGAAGTTGAGATCAAGGGCGTTAAGCACCTGATCCTTCGCGAATCCGAACTTCTCGGCGTCATCGTTGGGTAAAATGTAAGTACAAGGCGCCCGGCACTCGCAGTAAAAGAGATGCATGTCGCGTGTCTCTTCGTTTCGTCAAACATTGCAAGTATCGCTCGGGTCCTTTCGGGCCTGATCAACAAACTCGGAGGGGATACGCGTTAGGCACATCGCCGATTGCCCATTCCCCATTGCCCAAGGATTATTACAAATGGCAACCAAGCAGATCATGTTCGATGACGCCGCTCTTCTCGAGATGAAGAAGGGTGTCGATCGTCTCGCCGACGCCGTCAAATGCACCATGGGCCCCTCGGGTCGCCATGTCGTGATCGAGAAGTCCTACGGCGCGCCTCACATCACCAAAGACGGCGTGTCGGTCTCCAAGGAAATCACCCTTGCCGAGCCCTTCCAGTCCATGGGCGCGAAGATGGTCAATGAAGTTGCCAAGCGCACCGCCGACAAGGCTGGCGACGGCACCACCGCCGCGACTGTACTCGCACAAGCCATCTTCACCGAAGGCCTTCGCCACGTCGCCGCTGGCGCGAACCCCGTCCTCCTTCATCGCGGGATTAACAAGGCCGCCGACGCGGTTGCTCAGGCAATCGACGCGATGGCTATCAAGTGCAAAGGTAAAGAAGACTACAAAAAGGTCGCCACCGTTTCGGCGAACCATGATTCGGCCATCGGCGAGCTCATTGCCGAAGCCATCTCCAAGGTCGGCGCCGACGGCGTAGTCGAAATCGAAGACGGCAAGGGCTCAACCACCACCCTCGATTACGTCGAAGGTATGCAGTTCGACAAGGGCTACCTCTCGCCTTACTTCATGACCAACCCAAAGACAGGCGAATGCGTCCTCGAAGACGCCACCATCCTCATCTATGAGAAGAAGATCGGTAACTTGACCGACCTACTCCCATTGCTCAACAAGGTCGCGTTGTCGAGCAAGCCCTTTCTCATCATCGCCGAAGAAGTCGAAAACGAAGCTCTCGCGACCCTCGTCGTCAACCGTCTCCGTGGTACGCTTCGAATCTGCGCTGTGAAGGCTCCTGGCTTTGGCGATCGCCGCAAGGCCATGCTCGCGGACATCGCCGTGCTCACCGGCGGCACGTTCTTCGCCGAAGACCTTGGCCGCCAGCTCGATTCAATCGACCTCTCCGAGCTTGGCCGTGCTAAGCGCATCGTCATCACCAAGGACGAAACGACGATCATCGAAGGCGCAGGCAAGAAGCCCGAGATCAAGTCTCGAGCCGACCAGATTAAGGCACAGTTCGACAAGTCCACCAGCGATTACGACCGCGAAAAACTCATGGAGCGTCTTGCCAAGTTGACCAGCGGCGTAGCCGTCATCCAGGTTGGTGGCATGACCGAGACCGCGATGAAGTCCACCAAGGACCTTGTCGACGACGCCCTCAAATCCACTCGCGCCGCAGCCAAAGATGGCTACGTCCCAGGCGGCGGCGTTGCATTGCTTCGCGCTCAGGAAGCCGTGCTTCTCGCAAAGAAGAAGGCCAAGGGTGAAGACGAAAAGATCGGCTTCGACATCGTCGCGTTGGCGCTCGAAGCTCCTTGCCGCCAGATCGCGGACAACGCTGGCTTCGATGGCGATGTCGTCGTCGAAAGAGTCAAGGCACTCACGGGCAATCAGGGCTTTAACGCCGCGACGGGCGATTACATCGACCTTGTCAAGGCTGGCATCATCGATGCGGCTCTGGTCGCCAAGACCGCCTTGGTCAATGCTGCGTCGGTCGCGGGTCTGATGCTCACGACAGACGTGATGATTTCGGAATTGAAGGAAGACGCGGCCCCGGCAGACGGCGCTGTTTCGTAAGTATGGTTTCTGGCTGATTGGTTAATAGATTTGTACAACCCCCGGGCCCATGCGCTAGCCGCGCGTGGGCTCGATTCGCAAAGGATTAACACAGTGCCTTTGTCTTAAAGCCCGGTAATTGCCTCTATGATTAATTTCTTCCTCTTTGTTTCTTTCTGGACTCCTCATGCCTTCCACCCAACGCGACTATTACGAGATCCTTGGCATAGATAAATCCGTCGACGCCGACGAGATCAAGCGTGCTTATCGCCGTTTAGCGATGAAGTACCATCCAGATCGCAACCCAGGCGATGCCGAGGCAGAGGCCAAATTCAAAGAAGCCGCTTCCGCATACGAAATCCTCTCCGACCCACAAAAACGCAAAGTCTACGACCAATACGGCCACGACGGACTTCGCTCCGGTGGCGGGCCCGCCGCCCACGATTTCTCTCGCATGGATGTCACCGACATCTTCTCCATGTTCAACGATATCTTCGGCGGAAATGGTGGCGGGGGCGGTGGGGGGGGTGGCGGTAACCAACGTGGCCGCCGCGGGCCAGCTCGCGGCTACGACCTCGAAACCGAAGTCTCTCTCGAACTCAAAGACGTTCTCAAAGGCTGCGAACGCGACGTCGAATTTACCCGACTCGATGTCTGCGAAATCTGCACAGGCTCGGGCGCCAAGCCCGGCTCAAAGCCTATCCGCTGCGAAACCTGCGCCGGTCGCGGGCAAGTCCAACAATCCGGCCTAGGTGGCATGTTCCGCATGGTCACCGCTTGCCCTGCGTGCGCCGGTCGAGGCAAGATCATCAAGGAATTCTGCGAAACCTGCCGAGGCAAAGGCCGCACCCCCAAACGCCGCACCATCGGCGTTCAAGTTCCCCCAGGAATCCACGACGGCCAGGTAATCCGCGTGCAAGGCGAAGGCGAGCCCCCACCTCCCGAACTCTCTCCATCAGGCGAAGGCGTGCGTGGCGACCTTCATGTTGTCGTTCGCGTTGACGCGCACGAAATCTTTCATCGTGATGGCGACAACCTTTTGCTCGAACTGCCAATCTCCTTTACGCAAGCAGCTCTAGGCGCACAAATCCGCGTCCCAACACTCGAAGGCCAAACCGACCTTTCAATCCCTCGTGGCACGCAGCACGCAACCGCCTTTAAGATTCCAAGCCTCGGCCTTCCCAACCTTCGTGGCGGGCGACGCGGCGATGTCGTCGTCGTCACCAAAGTCGAGCTTCCCAGCAAGCTCACGAGCAAACAGGAAAAACTTCTTCGTGAATTCGCCGAGACCGAAGATCTTGTCGTCATGCCCGAAAGCCACGGTTTTTTCAAGAAGATGAAGGACGTCTTTGGCGCTTGAATCCCCGCTATCTCTGCCCGATTCCGTATCTATCAACACGCCAAGACTTCTCGCCTCGTACCGTTTGTTACTTCCTCACTCGTTTTGATTCACGATTCTGGCTGCACACTCTTGGGGACAACCCATGTTCCGATCTCGGAGGCCGTCAATGCCCAACGACAACTCGAACGAATCCAACTTCCCGCCACAGAACCCTTCAAACACCCATGGCTTTGATGGCAATTCGCACGGTCCAAGCGATGAATCTGCTGACGCCGCCTCCGACGCATTTGCCGATGCGGACGCGCACTCAAACCCCATGCTCTCACGCATGCTCGAACTCGAAACCGAACTCGAAGAATCCAAAGCTCGCTCGCTTCGCCTGATGGCGGATTTCAACAACTACCAGCGTCGCGCGATGCAGAATGAAATTGCCGCCGAACAGCAAGGAGCCGCCGCAGTTGCGTCTGCGGTCGTCGCAATCGTTGACCACCTCGACAACGCATTAGCATTGGATCCAAGTAAATCCTCCGCTGAGCAAGTTATCGCGGGCGTCAAGGTCATCCGTGAAGAACTTCTAAAGGCTCTCGCAAAATATGGCGTGCGACTCATCGCGCCCAAGCGTGGCGACCCATTTGTTCCAGGCCGTCATGAAGCCTTGATGCAACAAAGCGCCGATGATGTCGAAACGGGAAATATCGTGCAAGTCTTCCAGGTCGGCTTCGCGCTCGTGACGCAATCAGGCGAACGCGTTCTTCGCCCGGCCAAGGTTGTTGTCGCTCCGTAAAAACTGTTCTCTTCTTTACGATTCTTCGAGCACCATTCCGCTCGCCTCATCCAAGTTCTTCGCGCTTCCAAGTTCTTCGCGCTTCAGAGTTCATCTAGCTTCAGAGTTCATCTAGCTTCAGAGTTCAACTGAGTACACCCATGCCAACATACGACTATAAGTGCACTGCCTGTGGCCACGCCTTCGAGCATTTCCAGTCAATGAAAGACGCGACCCTCAAGACCTGCCCCAACTGCAAGAAAAAAACCCTCCTACGCCTCATCGGCATCGGCGGCGGCATCATCTTTAAGGGCTCGGGCTTCTACACCACCGATTACCGCTCCGAGTCGTATAAACAAGCCGCAACCGCCGACTCTTCCGCCGCCGCAACTCCAGCAGCTTCCGCCGCCGCAACTCCAGCAGCGACCTCAGCAAACCCAGCGAACCCACCGACTCCAGCAACTCCAGCAACTTCTCCAGCAACAGGCACCAAAGCTCCCGCAGCGTCAGCCGTGCCCGCCAACCAATCGGCCACGACTGCACCAGCTGCAAAGTCTTCGCCCGTGACTACGTCGTCGTCAGCCGACGCGCGCGTCGCGTCCAAGTCCGCCGCGAAACCATCAACAAACCGTTCAGCTCCCAAGCGTTCCAAAAAGTAATCAGATCTTTCCCCTTGTCCCTGTCGCCTCTCACTTCGTCACTCTGCCAATTCTTTCTTCATGCACACTCTTGCTCATGGCATTGATCTAGTTGAAGTCTCGCGCATCGGCGAGCTGCTTGATCGACATGGCGACCGCTTTCGCGAGCGAGTCTTCACCCTCGCCGAGCTTACCGCGGCTGAAGCCAAGTCATCCAAGTCGGCAAACCGGATCATCCATCTCGCTGGGCGATTCGCAGCGAAAGAAGCTGTGATGAAAGCCCTAGGCACCGGCTGGGGCCAAGGCGTCGGCTTCACCGATATCGAAATCCTCGCGCTTCCAACCGGCGTGCCCGCGGTGACGCTCCAAGGCGACGCCCTCACGCACGCAATACGCCAAGGCATTCAGTCTTGGCTTCTCTCAATATCACACACCGACACCCACGCAACCGCGAGCGCCATCGCGCTAGGCATCCCGCCAACTCCAACTGCTTAATGCTTCAACCTTCTGCCGAATGCATTCTGCCTAATGCTTTCTTCCTTCTGCCTTCTCTGCAATCACATCCTTGTTCGCGTCGTACCACGCGAGCCATTTGGGCGTATCAAAGCCCATGCTCGCTGTCTGCGTGCCTGTCGCCGAATCCGCGAGTGAGAGCAGCGAACCATGGACATCAAAGCTGTATGCGTACACGGCTGCATCCTGAACGCGAAGGATCGTGCCACTGGTAATTACGCCCAGCGTCGGGTCAAAACCTACTGCGCTATCGCCTACGACAGGCGTTAAGTCCGCGATAAACGTGCGCTGCGTACCAACAAGAATCCAGGCGAGATCGCCCGCGCGCTCCGTGCCTGCACCACCGCCACCAAAGCCTGCTCCACCCGAAACTTGCCCCGCGATAAGCCAGGGAATCGCCTCGAACATGCCCAGCACGCTCGCGACCTGTGCCGCCGCTGCCATCGTGTGCTCGCGCCGCGTGCGCAAACCACCTTGCACGACGGCTGCCACGCCTCGCGGATAATCAAGCCGCTTGATCGTTCCGTCTTGTGTGCCAGTTTGGGTCGCGGTCGCAATAGTGTTCGCGTCCGCATCCGATGCACGCGCAGATGTGTCGATCTTCGCCTTTCGTGCTTCTGCTCGCGCCTTAAGCCGAGTGAGCGCAGCACTGCGCATCGCGGCGTCCTTGTGCATCACCGCAGCCCACGCGAGCGTCACGTCACCCTCGTCCGACTGCGAATCACGAATAATATCAAAGATCTGTTCTTGAATCGCCGAGCGATCACGATCGAAAACATCGAGTAGAACCGGAAAGCTCGCGCTATTCGCAACTTCGATTCCCTCCGCGTTGCGCGGCATCACTAACGCGCGAAGCTCCGCCATCCCTTCTTGTACGATTTCGGCTTTCTCGGCACGAAAGTATTTGAAGCGAATCTGCCGAACTTGCTTCTCAAACTCAACTCGAACCTTGTTCTGTGCGGCAAGCTTGCGCATCTCCGGGCTTTGCGGGTCCTGCGCCATCGCAACGATCCAAGGCGGCGCATCGGTGCCCACGCCACTGACATCCTGCACAATCGCACCAGGCGAGACCAAGCCTTGCGCGAAGACTGTTTGCGTCAATGTAGCTTGGCCCGCCAACATGAAGAGTGCACACGCCGAAGCAAACGCTACCGACCAGCGCGTGTATCCAGGCGCAGAAAAATTGCGGGTTTTGTAAGAGATATGAGCCACTTGTAAAACTCCTCACCAGCGCAAATTGATGCAACGTCATCCAAAGTACTCAGGCACTCTGCGCCAGCTATTCGCACTTCGTGCTGCGAGTAAGTTGGCGACGGTTCATCCTCGCGAGCAAATTTTCTCTTGCGGTTGGTTTCGCAGCGGCGCCTCTACATAGTCACTTCGCTGCGCAGGTGATCGAATCCGGGCGCACGCGATCACCCAACACTGACAGTCTTTAGTACCGCTCACCTGCGCGAAAGTTCCGTACAGAAATCGTTTCTGTTTGATCTGCATGTAGACAATCAAACTGGCCGAACTTCAAACAGGAAGTCTACCTCAACCGGTGCTCCCAGCGGCAGCGCAATCGACCCAACCGATGCTCGCGCGTGCCGCCCTGCTTCGCCAAACACCTGAACCAGTAGCTCGCTTGCGCCGTTGGCGACCTGAGGTTGTTGGGTAAAACCAGCATCGCAGCAAACCCACGCGCCAACGCGAACAACGCGTGTAATCGCTTCCAGGCTGCCTAATGCTGCTTTTGCTGCGGCGAGCCCATTGAGCGTGCACTGCCGAGCACACTCTATCGCGATTTCAATCGATACTTCCCTAGGCACCGCTCCCTTGGCGATCATGCTGCCATTGCGCATGGGAATCTGTCCTGAGATATACAGCAAATTCCCAGTGCGAACCCAGGGAACGTACGCTGCCACAGGTTTGGCCGCCTCTGGCATTGTCAATCCCAGCGACGCCAGCACGGCTTCCCGTGGCGATACGTTGACGCCGGAACTTGTGCTTGTTGAATTACCCAGATTAACATGTTCATTCGTCGCCATTACAAAGTGCTCCTGTTAAAGACTCCTCAATTCTGCGATTTATCATAAATCACCAACCAAAGCCCTGATCGTACCACGCGAGGATAGATTCCTATAATTTTTAACTACGCTGCAACACCAAGCCCTTGACACCCGTACCGAAGTCGGTAGGGTATTGCTTCTTGATCGCATCTTTTCCGGATTTATCCAGTTTGACCTATTCGACCTAATGGATTTGTAGCACTCGGCGTTCTCACGTGAGAACGTCCCCCCTGTCCGGCCTGGTCTCTGGGGGTACGGTTCATGAAACAGGCAGGGGTGCTTGTTTCACGAGCCTCGTACCGCGGCGAAGCTGAAACGGTAAGAGCCGTTGCTTCCTTCGCCGCACATCTTTGCAAAGCAGACGTCTGTTTCGTGCGTGTACTTATAAACGTCCTTATGGGAGTGCTTTACAGCCTCCACTTGCTTCTTCGCACGAAGCTTCGCCCGCTGGGCCACATCTCGAGCTTTGTCATCTTCCCTCATCGGCGGCTCTCGCGAACGGTCGGCCGGTCTGGTGGAACGTGTTGCTCCAGTCTCTCTGGTTCAATACGGGTAGGTGACAAGGGCGGTATTAGGGGTTGCTTGGGTGTGTTTACACATTCAGGTAGTTTCGAGTGCCGCGTCTGAGATCCTGCGGCGTGGTTCCCTTTGGTTACCCTCTTCGCCGCGATCGAACTTGTTTCGAGGTATGCCTCGATGCTTGACTCGATCGCAGCGCGGGATACATTGGAACCGATCACGACCTCAGGAACGGCACCTCACCCTTCTGTCGTACACGTATTCTCGTGCGTGTGTGAGTGGAAGCAATCGAGGCGGACGGATCGTTCAGGTCGCCTGGCATTTTCAGGCTGTTTAAGGTTTCTTTTTAAATTAGGGCGTGCGAATACTCTTGATCGTGCAAAGTTTGCACGGTCCGCACGCGTCAAAGGAGCATCACATGCGTCGTCTTAAGGGTTTCACCCTCATCGAGCTGTTGGTGGTCATCGCGATTATCGCGCTGCTCATCGGCATTCTCCTCCCCGCCCTTGGCAAGGCTCGCGCTTCGGCTCGCCAGCTCAAGGACAGCACCCAGGTTCGTGGCATCCATCAAGGCATGGTCTTGTGGGCGCAGAACAACCAGGACAACTACCCCGTTCCCTCGCAGATTGACCGTGCGAATAGTACCGTCGCTGTAGCAACTCCTGCCGAAGCGAAGAACCTTCCTCGCCACGTCATGTCCGTCTTGATCTTCAACAACTTCTTCTCTCCTGAACTCTGCGTTAGCCCCGCTGAGTCCAACGGCTCGATCCGTGTGAACGACAAGTTCCAATTCACTGAGCCAAACGGCGCCGCCGCCTCTGACAAGAAGCTGGCTCTCTGGGATCCTAGCTTCAAGATGGTTCCCCAAGACCTCGACATCGGTTCTCCTGCAAACCCCAACGGCAACAGCTCCTACGCCATCATGCCATTCTTCGGCAGCCGTTCAGCTATTTGGACCAACACCTTCCAAGCAACCGAAGCCGTCATCGGCAACCGTGGCCCGGCATATATCGCTTCGGGTTCTGGTGCGACGACCACCTGGGTTCTGGCGAACACCGCAACCGGCACTGGTGGCGGCTCTGCCCCAGTTGGCACCAACTCCAACTCACTCCTTATCCACGGCGGCCGCACGACCTGGGAAGGCAACATCGCTTACAACGACAACCACGTCTCCTTCGAAACTCGTCCTGATCCTGACACTTCTCCGTTCACCTTCAGCGGCCTCCCCGCTGGCTCGCGCAGTCAGCCAGACAACCTCTTCGTGAACGAGAACAACGCTACCCGCGTTGTCGACACCGCCTTGGGAACCAACAGCAACAACTTCCTTCGTAACTGGACCGCCGTCACTGGCACCAGCAATGCTCTCACGATTACCCCTTGGTTCGACTAAGCCAAGCTGGGTTGCTCGTCTGTTGAGCATCTAGATGTATGAATGAAGGGGTCGAGCTTACGCTCGGCCTCTTTTATTTTTGTGTGGACTGAATTTTCGTGCCACCATGATCGCTTCGATCGTGGTGTGCCTTGGTTTTCAAGATGAACTTCAGTTATCAAGAGCACTAGGATCGAAACGATCCTAGTGGCACGAAGACCAAGACAATCACGACCAACGTTGTTCATCAAGTCTTTGTACCGTGCCACCATGATCGCTTCGATCATGGTGTGCCTTGTGTTTGGAATGTGTGATAGAAAGAAAAACACTAAGTTCGAAACGATTCTGAAGACATGAAGTTCAAGAGCAATAGGATCGAAACGATCCTAGTGGCACAAGAAACGATCCTAGTCGCACAAGAAACGATGCTAGTGGCACAAGATAGGATGCCGAGTGGAACATGATCCTCTACGCAAGAGCATGAAACGACGCGAAGTGCAAGGGGGCATCCGCTTTGTCACGTTTTCGACGTATCAACGTAAGCAATTGTTGATACGCCCGGGAGTTGCCGACGAGTTCGTTACTGCGATGAGCAAAGCGCGAATGGAAATGGGGTACAAGCTTTACGCGTGGGTCATTATGCCCGAACATGTTCACATGATGTTGCTGCCGCCTGAGAGTGTTGCGCTGTCTCGAATTTTGACGAGCATAAAGGTGCGTGTAGCCAAGCGAGTGATGCAAGCTAGGCAACGAATGGATGATGCCATTTTGCACGACATTGTTGATGTAAATTGTCGGACGCGGTTCTGGCAGTATGGCGGTGGATTCGACCGCAATGTGAGAACAGACGAAGAACTTGCTAAGGAGATCCGGTATATACACCGTAATCCGATCGAACGTGGGCTCGTGACAAGACCTGAAGATTGGCGATGGTCGAGCGTTGGATGGTGGATGGGCAAACGAATGGGTGAGGTTGAATGTGATGAACTCAAAGGCAGTGGTGGAGCTTGGCAGCTTTGGAAGGGATACATGTAGAGACGTAGTAGAGTGTCGTTCTCTGTGATTGGTGTATTTCGTGCCACCATGATCGTTTCGATCGTGGTGTGCCTTGGTTTTCAAGATGAACTTCAGAGTTCAAGAGCACTAGGATCGAAACGATCCTAGTGGCACGAAGAAACGATGCTGAAGACATGAAGTTAAGAGCACTAGGATCGAAACGATCCTAGTGGCACGAAGAAACGATCCTGAAGACATGAAAACCAAGAGCATTAGGATCGAAACGATATCAGCGGCACGAAGACGACGATCCTGAAGACATGAAGTTCAAGAGCACTAGGATCGAAATGATATCAGCGGCACGAAGACGACGATCCTGAAGACATGAAGTTCAAAGCACTAGGATCGAAATGATCCTAGTGGCACGAAGAAATGATTCTGATGGTACAGAACATTCTTAATTGACTTGGTTACGCCAACGAAGGCACGCCAAGAACTTTGGCAAAGTCATCCCAGTATGTTGGGTAGGTCTTTGCGACGCAGCCTGGGTCAAGGATAGTGACGCCGGGGCGGACAAGGCCTACGAGCGAGGTCGCCATAGCCATACGGTGGTCGTCGTAGGTGGCAAAGGAAACAGGCGTGCCTGGGTCGGTGCCTGGGTGGACGCGCATGGAGTCGGTGTCGCCATCGAGAGGCCATTCGACGCGAGTGCCGACTTTGGCGAGTTCGTTGGTGAGGGCGGCGATGCGGTCGGTTTCTTTGACCCGAAGCGTGCGCACGCCTCTGACCGTTGTCGGGCTATTGGCTTGAGAAGCAACCACGGCGAGAGTCATCGCGGCGTCGGGCATGTCGGACATGTCGGCGTCGATGCCTTGGAGCTTTGTTGTTGGTGCGCTGAGGCTGATGCCGGTTTCGGTTGCGAGAACGCGGGCGCCCATGGCTTCGAGGATGCGGGCAAAGTCGGTGTCGCCTTGAAGTGAATCGGCTTTAGTGGTGGAGCCGAGCGTCAGGCCTGGGACGTGAACGGTGAGGCCTGGCACAAGTGCTCCAGCGGCCCAGGCATAAGTCGCGCCAGAGGCGTCGGGCTCGATTTCGAGAGTGAAACCAGCCAATCCTGAGCGGCCAGCGGGTGGTTGAACACGAAGGACGCGAAGGCCTTCGGAGGCTTGGACAGATGCGCCGAGTTTGGCGAGAAGGGCCAAGGTCATGCGCACATAAGAGGCGCTGGTCCAGCCGGATTTGGCAGTGAGGGTTAGGCCGCCTGGGATGAAGGCGGCGGCGAGCAAAAGGGCGGAGATGAATTGGCCTGATTGAGTAGGCCCGATGGCGAGGGTGCGTGCGCCGGCGGGGCCAGAGGAAGGCGGGTTGATGGTGACAGGCGGGAAGCCTTGGTTGGCGGGGTAGGTGATGAAGCAATCAAGCTGAGAGAGAAGCTCGCCGAGTTCGCCTATCGGCCTTTCGCGCATGCGGGGGGTGCCATCGATGGTGATGGGGTGAGGTGAAAGCCATGCGGCGGCGGCAAGGAACCGGACGGCGGTACCGGCGTTGCCTAAATGAATGGTGGTGGGGGAGTCGATGTTCCAGCGGCCATTGACGCCTGTGATGTGGAGAGCGTCGCCTTCGACGCGGGTGCGGGCGCCGAGAGCTTCGATAGCGGCGCGCATGACGGTCGCGTCTTGTGCGCTCAAAAGTGGCCCATGCAATACTGAGTCGCCTTGGGCGAGGGCTGCGAGGAGGACGGCGCGGTTGGTGAGGCTCTTTGAGCCGGGCGGCCGAATGGTGACCATGCGCGTTACGACATTTCCCACGCTGATGCGCGGGTCGGGGATGCGCAGGCTATTGCGTGTTGTTGGCACGCCACCTTGGTCCACAGTCGTTGCCTCTCTCGCGGCGTATACACGTCGAGCTTCGTTTGAAGCCTTGTGAGCGATGCGTACGCCGACTCTCTCTCTTACTCAAACTCGAACTGTCAATAGGTGCGCGGCAGACGTAGGTGTAGGCGGAATCGTGGCTGTGCAGGTGTAGCCAGATAGGGTAGAAGCAGCGAGGTGAAAAACCTAGGGCGAGATGTGGGAGATGCCAACGAATGGACGAAATGGTTGGTTCGGGCACATCGGCAATGCGCGGCGAAGGATCGGCTGTTGTGCCAGAACGTGCGATGGAGACTTGGGCTCAGGCATCGGAATCTTCAGCTTTGCGGAAGACGGCGACGACGTCTTCGACGGGAACAACGAAGAGTTTGTTGTCGCCCTCGAAATCGACAGGGATAGCGTGCTTGGGGTTGAAGAGGACGCGGTCGTAGCGTTTGATTGGGTATTCGCCTTCTTTTTCGATGAGAGCGGCGACGGCGACGACTCGGCCTGTGATGGTGGGGATTTCGATTTTGTCGGGGAGGTGGATACCGAGTTTGGTTTGCTTTTTGTCGTCGTCCTTGCGGATGAGGACGCGCTTGCCCAGGGGCTCGACGACTTCGAGGGCTGGGGGCTTGCCGCGTTTTGAGGGCTGAGTCTCGCTCATGATGAGGGATGGTACACCGGGCGTACGTGAGGAAGTGAATAGGGCGGGCAGTAGGGCGGGCAGTAGGGCGGGCAGTAGGGCGGGCAATAGGGCGGGCAATTGCGGGCTCGATATGCTTGGTGCTGGGTAGGCGACCACACATCGCGTGTAACTTGAGTTGAACAGATCGAATAGGATGGAATGGAACAGCACAGTGGGGCTTGTCGCCCTGAAGCATGAGCACGCATGGAACATTTAAAGTCGTACATTTTGGATGTCGCAGATTATCCCAAGCCTGGGATTATGTTCAAGGATTTCACGCCTTTGTTGGCGGATCCGAGGGCGCTGGCGTTGTCGGTAGAGTTGATGGCCAACCCATACCGAACGCAGCGGATTGATTTGGTTGCGGGTGCAGAGTCGCGTGGATTTATCTTTGGGACAGCCGTGGCGCAGACGCTGAGCGCGGGGTTTATTCCACTGCGGAAGAAGGGGAAGCTACCACGAGCGGTGCGCGCAATTGAGTACGAGCTTGAGTATGGCACCGACCGAATCGAGATCCACGCGGATGCGATACCGGCGGGGGCACGAGTGTTGCTAGTGGATGACTTGCTCGCGACGGGTGGAACGCTGCGCGCGTGCACAACGTTGCTCGAACAGAGCGGCGCGAATGTGGTTGGCATCACAGTGCTGATCGAGTTAATGAGTTTGCACGGGCGTGCGAAGATTGACACCAAGTATGACGTGCACGCGGTGCTGCGGTATAGCTGAGTGGAAAATAGCTTCTACTTTTTCGTTGTGAGTAAGCCGGATTGTGCGGCGAATCTGGCGTAGATTGGCGGCGAATCTGAAGGTGAGAATGTGCGCGTTGTGGGTTGTAGACGAGTGAATTAAGAGGATGCAAGCCATGTCGATTGTCGCTGATCTGCTCATGGGCGTAGTCAAAGGCGGGTTGCCTGATGAGCTGCCTATGAACCCGATGAGGATCGTGCGCGAGTGGTTTGATGATGCCAAGGCGAGCGAGAAGTATGACGACCCCAACGCGATGTCGCTGGCGAGCGCGACGCTCGATGGCGCGCCTTCGTCGCGGATCGTACTGTGCAAGGCGATGGACGACACGCGGATTGTCTTCTACACAAACTATGAAGGGCGCAAGGGACGCGAGATCCTCGCGAACCCGCGCGTGGCGGCGGTGTTTCACTGGCCTCATGCGAATCGGCAGGCACGAGTTGAAGGGATTGTTGAAGTAGGGATCGAGGCAGAGTCAGAGGCATACTTTGCGAGTCGGCCGATGTTGTCCAAGTTGGGTGCGTGGGCGAGCAGGCAGAGCGCGCCGATGGCGTCGCGATCAGATTTGGTGGATGCAGTTGGAGAAACGGTCGCTCGATTTGGCGAGGAACTCGCGATGCACCCTTCGGGGAGCACGATTCCTAAGCCGCCATTCTGGGGCGGGTTTCAGATCTTTCCCAATGCAGTAGAATTGTGGGCTGGGGCCAAGGGTGGCAGGCTGCACGATCGGGCACGCTGGACGCGGACGCTTGCCGGAACCAAGGGGTGTGATCCGAGCGGGTGGTCGGCGTGGAGCGCGACGCGGCTGTTTCCATGAGGCTTGATTGGCGGGCGGGTTTGCACGAGCAATCAGCGTGTCTGTGGTGGGTCGTGCGATGAAAGGCTTGGCGAGTCATCGTTAAGTTGATCGATGACGGTGCGGCGCGACGCTTGGACACCCATGCGGTGGGATGCTCGTGCGATTACGTGTGCGGCGACTGGCGCGGTCAGGAAGAGAAACACGATCGCGAGTGAGCCAGAAACTATGGCGTCAAGGGTCGCAAAGTGGACGATCGCGGCAAGCATGAGGAGTGCTACGCCAAGGGTGCCGGCCTTGGTCGCGGCTTGAATGCGGGTGTAAAGATCGGGCATGCGAGCCATGCCTACGCCGCCCAAGAGGCAGAAGGTCGCGCCACAGATGAGGAGTGCGGATGTAGCTCCATCTTGCAGGAGTGAGGCGCTAAGGAGTGTGAGAGTGGCATCGTTCACGAGCGCGCCTTTGGTGTTGGAGCACATTGTATGGGCGACGAACTAAGTTTCGGATCGTGCATGATGTTGTCACCCTTTGTGGTCAGAAGGTAGTATCCCGCAGCGACCGTGCCGACAAAGAGCAGAAGCCCGAGCACGACGCACATCAGGAGATAGACCGGTTCGCCGGTGCTGATCGCGAAGATCGCGCTTGCGCCGATGGCGATGGTGCCGACGAGATCGAGGGCGATGATGCGATCGGCTAAACCGGGCCCTCGCGCGATTCGTAAGATTCCCAGGAGCGTGCCCAAAGCCATGAGGACGCCTGCGATCCAGCTGGAAATAGTGAGGAGGTCGCTCATGGTTCGGCTTGGGCTTTCTGCGTCGGGGGTAGTTGGGATGTAGCGGGTAGATTGGTGATTACGCCGCCGCGTATTGCTTGGAGGACTCTTCGTTCGAAACCTAGTTTGATCTCCAGACGCAGCGCGTTTGCGTCATCGATACGCATCGCGTGGATGTAAAGGATCGAGTTATCGAGGGAAACATCAACGCTGAGGGTGCCTGGTGTGAGCGTGATGAGATTGGCAAGGAGCGTGAGTTCGGCGTTGGACATTGGTTCCAAAGGGACTGCGACGATGCCGGGCCTGATGCGATTAAGGGGCATGATGGTGAAGTATGCCATCGTGATGTTGGCCTTAATGAGTTCATTGATGAAGAAGACCAAGAGCGCGAGCCAGTGATAGCAGGCGGCAGGAAGTCGAGAAAGTGAAATCGTGTTGAAGCGAGGCGAGTTGGCAGAAGTAGAACGCAGAACACGCACGTTGCAAGCACGAAGGATCAGCCAGCCGATGGCGACGCCGATGAGGATGTTGAGCGGCGCGAGCTCTTGGGTCGCTGCGACCCAGAGTGCGCCTAGTAGAAGGCACAGGACGTATGCTTTCATGGCGTTGGCTCCGGCGTGGATGGAGCAGGCTCGGAAGCGGGCAGCGAAAACGGAACATCATGCGAGGAGGTTTCTTGGTCGGTGTTGATGTTATTCGCGTCGCGCAACAGTTCGGCGGATTCGCTGCCGAGCACGGCTTTGACATACGCAGCGCGATCGAACGCGACTTCGCCAGCGCGGTTGCAGATGAGCATGATTGGGCCTGCGAAGATGCCGATGGCGACTGCGGCGAGCGTGAGCACCACACACGGCGCGACCATCGAGAGTGGTAGCTTTGGATATGGATTCACTTTGGCGGGAGCATGAAGATCATGATGCGTGTGATGCTCTTGGCCTGGGCGTTCTGGTGAACGCAGGAATCCTTCGGACCAGAGTTTGATCATGGAGTAGAGGGTGACGATGCTGGTGAGCAAAGCAGCGGCGACTGGCAGCCATGCCTGGGCTTCAAAGCCAGCCTTGATGATCGCGAGCTTGGCAACAAAGCCCGAGAGGGGCGGGATGCCCGCGAGTGCCATCGATGTAACGAGGAAGAGGATGCTGAGCGCGGGGCTTGTTGCGTATAAGCCACGGATGCCGGTTGCGTGAAGGTCGGTAGAGCCACGGACGCGTTCGACGAGCCCGGTGATGAAGAAGAGGTTTGTCTTGACGATGTTGTGGTGCACGATAAAGAGCAACGCTGCGGCGAGCGCTTCGGGGGTGCCTATCGCAACGCCTAGGACCATGTACCCGACTTGCGAGATGGAATGAAAGACCAGAACGCGTCGGAACTCATATTGGCTGGCGGCGCCGAGCACGCCGACGAGCATGGTGATGCTGGCGATTACCAGGAGCGTGTTGGTGAGCCAGAGTTCGCCTTGAAAGATGAGCGTAGTGGTGCGGAGTATGGCGAAGACGCCGACTTTAGTAAGTAGGCCAGCGAAGAGGCCGGAGATAGCCAATGGCGGCGTGTGATATGACGCGGGGAGCCAGAAGGATAATGGGAATAAGGCGGCCTTGATGGAAAAGGCGAAGATGAGCAGTGCGCCGACTATGAGCAAAGGCGTGTGAATCGACTCTGGGGCGTTTGCGATACGGACGGCAAGATCAGCCATGTTGAGCGTGCCAACGTAGCCATAGATGAGGCCTGCGCTGATGAGAAAGAGAGCTGAAGAGATGAGGTTGAGCGTGACGTACTTAAACGCGCCTTGAAGTTGGCGTTGAGCTCCGCCGAGTGAGAGGAGCACAAAGGAAGACATGAGTAAGACCTCAAACCAGACGTAAAGGTTGAAGAGGTCGCCGGTGAGGAACGCACCAGAAACGCCCGCGAGAAGGATAGAAATGAGTGGAAAGTAGAATCGATGTTGGCGTGCCGCGTCAACGGATTTGCGCGAATAGATGATGGCGGCAAGGCCGGACCAGGACGCCATGAGCGCGAGGGTCGCGCCGAAGGGGTCGGCAACGATGGAGATGCCAACGGGACCGGTCCAGCCGCCGACGTGCAAGACGCCGTGTCCGTGGGCGAGCGTTTCGAGAAGGAGTGCGGCGGCGGCAGCCATATGCGCGAGCGAGCCGATGAGCGCGATCAAGAAGGAGGCTCTTTTGATGCGCCAGGTGAGCACGCCGAGGATCGCGGCGGCGAGGGGAATGATGATTGGAAGTGCGGGAAGCAGGAGCATTAGTGTTGGTGCTCCGAAGTGGGCGTTGCTTCTGGCTCGAAGGCAGGTTCGATGTCTGTGATAGTCAGGTCATCGGTGTCGTCGGTGTTGGATGTTTTGAAGACACGGTTGATGAGCGCCATCATGAAGGCCAGGACCCCGAAGCTGATGACAATTGCGGTCAAAATGAGTGCTTGGGGGAGCGGGTCGGCGTGTGGCGTGGGTGGTGCGGTTTCGCCTGCGAGGACGATCGGAGGCGTCGCGCGAGTCAGCCCGCCAGCGGTAAAGATGACCAAGTTCGCGGCGTGCGAAAGCACAGACAGGCCTAGAAGCGTGTAAACAAGGCTGCGACGGAGCAATAGGTAAATGGCAACTGCAAATAGAGTGCCTGTGAGAAGAGCCATCACCAGATTCATTGAGCCCTCCGGGTTTGCTTGTGCGGTTTCTGGTTCTGGTGCAGGTCTGTACTAGGGCGTGCTCGCACAGGAGTAATCACAAGTGGTCCGAGCAATGACACGACAAATTGCGATATGACGCCGAGGACCAGGAGGAATACTCCCACGTCAAAGAGCGTGGGCGTGCCGAGCTTGATCGGTTCTAGGGTTGGGATGGTGATAGAAGTCCACTTTGGTGCCATGAAGGGCCCGCCGAGAATTGGGCTGATGAA
>JBBRGG010000003.1:0-40699 GCA_038240875.1 Phycisphaerales bacterium
ATTTGCGGTTTGCCTTCGGCGTCGACGCCGCGGGGGAACTCGATGATGAGGCCGAGGGTGCCTGCGGGTCGTTGTGGGCGGTGGGGGACAAAGCGAGGGAGGAGGAAGAGGTCGCCTTCTTTGATGACGACGTCGCGCGGGGGCGTGCCATCGAGTGGGCGGACGCGGACGGCGATATCGCCTTTGAGTTGATAGAAGATTTCTTCGGTGGGGTTGACGTGGAAATCGTTGCGGGTGTTTGGGCCGCCGGAGACAAAGACGATGGCGTCTTTGCTGTCGGAGAGAAGTTGCTTATTGCTGACGGGTGGTTTTAAGAGGCGCTGGTTGTCACGGATCCAAGCGTTGAGATCGAGGGTTGGCATCGGGTCGATGTAGGTTGATTTGCGCGAGCGAGCGGCGGGTTTAGGCGCGGGGGCGGGGTCCTTGCCGATGGGCTCGTTGGAAATTGAGGTTTGGATGCCGGTGGGGGCTGATTTGGACATGACGCCAGCATATCGCGTTCGCAGGCAAAGGCGAGCGAGGGAGGGCAATGTAGTGTGTGGATAATGATAGCCGTTGTGGGGGATTGGCGGGTAGTGAATGAGTTGGGATGGCGCGGGATTGGGTTACGGCGCGGGGGTAGGAGCTGGAATGGCGAAGGGCTCGTCGCCGAGGGTGAAGGTGGCGGATTTGCCTAGAAGTTGTGCGGTGATAGTGATGGGTGAAGTTGAAGTGTTGGTTTGCAGGAGGAGTTCGGGGGTGATTTGAGCAGCCCAGAAATGGCCTTGGACGCTGGCTTGGATGCGACTTGGGCCGATCTGGACGACGACAGTTGAGCCGGGAGTGACTTCGCCACTAAGGAAGTTGGAAGTGGGAGTGGCGGTGGAGGAGATATTAATTGGGGTGACGTGGTCGGGGTGTTTGTCAGAATCGGACCAGCCGACCCACGCGATGAATGGGCCGCCGGAGGGGGCAGGATCGGCGTAGATCCCTGGGATTGTGGCGCAGAAGGCGGTCAGAGCGCGCATTTCGCGTTCGGGGAGTTCAACTTTGGCGATGCCTTCGACCATGGCGACGACCTGGTCGTGAAGCTCGAGCGCGCTGAGGGAGATGACTTCTTCTTCAAGGTATTTGCTGCCGTAGGAGCCGTGGCAGTTGGCGCATTTGGAGTTGAAAAAGGAGAGGGGGCCGTCGCCTGGGTTTCGGAAGGCGAGTGGCGTGATGCGTGGTTCATCAGGTAGTGAATTTGAAGAAGTTTGTAGAGGGTTTTCGGCGGATGGAGGCGAGTCCTCGGCGGTTTGGACGAAGGCTCTGGTGGGGGATGATTGATGTGCGGATTGGGGGTGCCGTGAGGTGTACGACACAAAGACGGCAAGCATTATCGCGAGTGCGATGAGGACGATTGCAGCGATGCGTGCCGAGGCACGTCGTGAGGGATGTGTGCAGGGGGGCGTGCAGGGAAAGCGGGAAGTGCACGAAGCGTTACGATGAGTACTCACTGGTCATTCTAGGGATTGGGTTCTTTCAACTGACGCAAATCCACGGCGGATGCGACTGCAATCCAGTGCGTTGCGTATCCTGCCCGCTATGGCCGACCCTCGCGCCACCCCTGCGATGCAGCAGTACTTCCGATTCAAGCAGAAGCACCCGGATTGTGTGCTGCTCTTTCGCATTGGCGATTTTTATGAGATGTTTGATCAGGACGCGGTGACTGTCAGCCGTGCGATTGGTTTGACATTGACGCAGAGAACGCAGGGTTTGCCGATGTGTGGCGTGCCTTATCACCAGCTTGATGTGTATTTGCGAAAGCTGGTTGCGGCGGGGTTTCGAGTCGCCGTGTGCGAGCAATTGATTGACGCGGACAAGGCCAAGGGGCTGGTGCCTCGCGCGGTGACGCGGGTAATTACGCCTGGGACGTTGGTGGATGAGCCGCTGCTGGAAGCGGACTTTGCGGGGACGCTTGCGGCGATCGCGTTTACGGGTTCAGGAGACGATTCGTCGGCGTCTGTCGCGATCATCGATGTATCGACAGGCGGGTTTATTTTGTGTGACGCGACAGCGGCGAGCGTGCGTGATGAGCTTGCGCGTCGGGCGGTACGTGAGGTGTTGTACTGCGACACGGCTGCGGGAGCTGCGCCGCCACGGGTGCAGCAAATTGTTTCGGCGCTGGGGATATCTTCGACACCTAGGCCGCCTTGGCAATTTGGAATGTATGAAGCGCTCGAATCGTTGCGGGAGCACTTTGGCGTGCGAACGTTGGCGGGGTTTGGCATTCGCGATGACGATCCTGCGGTTGTGCCTGCGGGCGTGATCTTGCGGTACCTCAAAGAAACCCAGACAATAGATGAGAAGGAGATCGCGCGAGCGCCGGGCGTGAAGCTGGCGCGCGCGAGCTTGGCGCATTTGTCGCCGCCCAAGCGTGAGGATTCTTCGTCGTACTGCGTGGTTGATGCAGTGAGCTTGCGCGCGCTGGAGATCGAGCGGACGATGCGGGCAACGGGCGTGGCGGGCGGTGGTGGTGGTGGGGGGGGGGGGAGTGGAGGGAGTGGTGGAATTGGTGGGTTTTCTGGAGGCGATCGGTCGCTAGTTGGGTTGTTCACCGGGGCGGCGGGGCTAAGCAAAGCAGTGACGCGGACAGCGATGGGCGCGCGATTGTTGCGTGAGTGGTTGTGTCGGCCCTTGCGAGATGCGTCAGCGATTCTGGCGCGGCAGCGGATCGTGGGTTTATTTAAAGATGAGCGGACGCTCGCCGAGCGCGTGGGTGAAGTGTTGGCGCAGGTGCAGGATGTGCCTCGGATTGCGGGGCGTTTAGGGTTGGCGCGGGCCACGCCGAGGGATTTGGTGGCGTTGGCGAAGGCGGTTGTGCTGGCGGCACAGATCGCCGAGCGAAGCGATTCGTGTGAGGCGCTCGAAGGGTTGCGGGCGCGGTTGTTGGTGTCGTTGGCGCGAACGCGCGCGGCTGCGGACACGATCCTCGCAGCGTGCGTCGAAGCTCCGCCCAATCACTTGCGCGATGGCGGGTTGGTGCGCGATGGGTATGACGCGGAATTAGATGAAGCCAGGCATTTACAGAAAGACGCGGGCGCGTGGCTCAGCGCATATCAGGCGGAACTCACAACCAAGTATAGTTTGTCGAGCTTGAAAGTAGGGTACAATCGCGTCTTTGGATATTATATTGAGTTACCCGCGGCACAGGCAAAGTCGGCGCCCGCGCAGCTTATTCGTAAGCAGACGCTGCGCGGAGCAGAGCGGTATACGACGCCGGAGCTGCGCGAGTTTGAGGGCAAGGTCTTGACGGCGGAAAGCCGTGCGCTAGAGCGTGAGCGGACGATCTTTGCCGAGTTGTGCACGCTGGCGGGGGCGGAAGTGCCGGCGTTTGCGGAGATCGGAATCACGCTCGCGGAATATGACGCGCTGCTTGGAATGGGCGATAAGGCGTTTTCCCGCGGGTGGGTGTGCCCCGAAATCGTTGACGCGCCGGTGCTTCGTTTGCATGGCGCGAGGCACCCAGTGCTTGATGAGGTTTTGCAAACACAGTTTGTTCCTAATGATGTTGAACTGGGGAGCGAGCAAACCAGCGCGGGGAGCGCCGGGGCGCGGCTCGCGATGATTACCGGCCCCAATATGGCGGGCAAGAGTACGTATATTCGTACTGCCGCGTTGCTCACGTTGCTTGCGCACGCGGGAAGTTTTGTACCCGCAGATCGGGCGACGGTTGGGTTGACGGACAGAATCTTTACGCGAATCGGAGCGGATGATGCGCTGCATTCGGGGCAATCGACGTTCATGGTCGAGATGATCGAGACGGCGAACATATTACATCACGCAACGGCGCGCTCGCTGGTAGTTCTTGATGAGATCGGCAGGGGCACGAGCACGCTCGATGGGCTTTCGTTGGCGTGGGCAATTGCGGAACATCTTGCTGGCGATGTCCGAACGAGCGAAGAAGAGTCGGCGGTGGTGTCTACGGGGCCACGAACGTTGTTTGCGACGCATTATCACGAGTTGACAGATCTGGAAGATCGGCTACCGGGACGGTGCAAGAACTTGCATGTGATTGTGCGAGAGTGGCCGCCTGGTGATCCAAACGCGCAGATTGTCTTTCTGCATCGGATCGAGCCGGGGCGTACGGATCAGTCGTATGGCGTGCATGTGGCGCGGTTGGCGGGGCTGCCTCAGAGCGTGATTACGCGAGCACGCGAGGTGTTGGGCTCGCTCGCGGTGCACCATCATGTTGATGCGGGTGGAATAGAGGGGTCGGCGAGTGGTGTTGTTAGCGAAGCTGCGATGGAAGCCAGTGGTGGCAAGCTACGCCGAGCTTCGGTGGGTTTGGATGCAGGGGCGATACCGGCGGCGAAGCCGAGCGCGAGGAATACGGCACGACGTGGCGGGAAAAGTGGGCGAGACGAAGGAGCACAGGAAGGGGCACAGTTGGGTTTGTTTACCGAGTTTGTGTCACACCCAGCGGTTGATTCGCTACGAGAAATGAGGCTGGATCATATGACGCCGATCCAAGCCTTTGACGCGCTGCGGAAGTTACGGGAGTTGGTTGATGGGGTGAGTGGCGGGAGTTAGTAAAGTGGCCCGAAGTGCGGGCTAAATAAACTGATCGAGCGGTCTGATAGTGCGTTTCATTGTGACCGCTCTATCTTCAGTAAGTTGAGGGTTTGGCACGCGGCGCAGGTAATTTGATGATCATTGCTCGGCTGAGGTTGGTCTTGTGGAACTAGACCCGTATACGGGCCAACGTGCGCGAGCAGGTCGAGTGGTGCCATGCAGAGTCGGCAGAGCGCGACGCTCGGAGCGGGGTTTTCAGAATCGCACTCGGGGCACGTGACGTTGCCGAGTGCATTGGCTTCCAGCCCTTCGAGCGAGTAGCCACAGAGGGCGCACGGCGCGTCAAATATTGCAGCATTCGAGCCATTTTGGAGTGGTTGCTTCCAATGGCTTTCGCAGCGTGTGCAGCGGACCACGCCTTGCTTTGGTTCGTTCCATTTGCCAGAGTGGGCTAAGTTTGCGTCGCAGCATGGGCATCGCCCGTGGCGGATCCAATTGCGAATGAGCCGGTCTTTGAGTCGAGGAACTGCGACTATAAAGATGAAGAATGCAGCCACGTGTCCTGAAAATAATATAGGAAACATTAGAACTAAACGAAATGAAGAAAGTGGTCTATAAAGCGTGAATAGAAAGAAAATGATTGGTGTTATTAGAAATAACCCGATCACGAGCGCGAAGTAATATCGTATCTTTCTAAGTTTTACTTTACCGATTTGCCGCGCCAGTGCACGAGCGTTCAGGCCGCGTGAGCTTGCTGCTTCTTTTTCGGTCAAGCCTGCGAACCCGGCGGCAAGGATCGTGTGCCGACGCGATGCGTCACGAGCATACAAGGAGATGAGCCAGGACGTGCGCTTTCGGCGGACGCCAGCGGCGGGCGAAGTGTCGATATGCAAACGGCTCGCGCGCCATGCGTGGTTGCAGTGGTTGCAGTGAGCCATGGGTTCGCGTGATGCGGCGTGATTGTCGGGTAGTACATCGAATTCAAGCTGACGACCGCACTTGCCACAGAGCCCGGCACCGACCATCGTGTTGATCGCTTCTGGGGCAAGGCCACGGATCATGTGATACGCGATCATGAAGATATGCAATGACAGTCCGACAGCGATCACGAATGGAAGTCCGAACGAATTGCGATATGAGGCGAACACGAATGCAAGCAACCCGATTGCAATGAAAGAAACGGGCAACATAAGGCGTTTATCGTTGCTGGTCCAGAGCTTCGTTGCAAAATGGGCACGTGCAATCGCCGCAAGCTCGGCGTCGTTGTATGAATCTGCGTTAAATTTGGGCCACTGTGCGTGCTTCCACTGAAAGATTTGCTTGCCTATATCGTCACGAGCACACCCCACGCACTCCTCCTTTGGCTCGATCATTGTCGAGCGTGCGGGATGGTACGTACAAACGAATACGGGTATCCATTATTCATTGCGGCATAGGAACCACGCGCCGCCATTGCACGCGGCGGTCAGGCTCCATAGCGGGAGCATTGACGTGGTGACCACGGGCAGCCCGCAGAGGACGATGCCGCCAAAGAGGCTGAATAGCTTTTGTTGTTTCTTGCCTTATATAAAGAGGCCAGTCCCGAAGGTTCCGTTAAAGAAACCCGAGAGGGTCGTCCCCATGTCCATATTTATTTGATCCATGCTATAGCTCCGCACGCAGCATCGGCGATTGGTTGGCGGCGACGCGCATGGACGGCTGGATCGTGTGAATCAAACGAATCTGGACTCGCATGAGCATAATGGCTGGCACGCTCAGCAAGCTAGCCGATCGCGGCGTAGCGAATAACCAATGCTTGCTGACTGAGCATTCGCTCGGCACCAGGTTCGCACAATCCTATAAATGCGTCGAAGCTTGTTGCAAGCCAGCCTCGCCGAGTACTTTTTCGGCGTACTCGTTCATCGCGTCGCGCAACTGCTCGAAGCTTTCGAGGACGTAATAAATCGGTTGGAAGTGATCGATCACAAAGTCGGTGTTGCAGATGCGTTTGAGGTCGAACGCGCGATACTCGGGCACTTCGCGCGCGGTGCAGTCTGGAATACTGTTTTTGTTGCGTTCCCATTGACCATTGAGGGAGTATTCGCTTTCGGAATGGCTGCTGACCAGGCCGCTGCCATAGATTTTGATCTGGCCATTCTCGCGGATGAGCCCGAACTCGACCGTGAACCAGAAGAGGCGACTTAATTGTTTGACGTGTAATTCATCGTCGCAGAGCATCGCGGCCTTGCCGTAGGTCTGGAGAAAATCGGCGAAGACGCGCAGCGTGTGGAGCGGCACGTGCCCAAAGACGTCGTGAAAGATGTCTGGCTCGGGTAGGTAGTCCATCACTTCGCGCGGGCGGATCAAAACAGTAGTGGGAAATTCGCGTTGTGCCAGACACGCGAAGAAGGACTTGGCGGGTAAGTATCCAGGCACGCCATAACTAGCCCATGAGCTTTGCGCACGAAGGAATTTGTTGACGCCGTCAAGGTGGGTACCTTTCTTAAGAAGGACGCCACCGGCGATGGTGATATCTTGATCCAGGACAAGATCGTCGAGCAGTGGCAAGCGATCGCGAGTCAGCCGGAGAATCTTCATACCTTCGATGAATTGGCTACTGACTTGCTCTTCCAGCTTGGTCCAGCGGCGATCAAAGAGGTCGCGCCAAACGTCGTGGTTTTCGGCGGTGTATTTGGTGTAGTTTTGGGTGACGTAGAAGAGGTCGGCGTCGATATCTTCGTGTGAAAGCAACGGAGCATTATCGGCGTGAGATTGCGCGATGCGTGCTTCTTCGCCGTCGATGATGTTGTTGTATTGGATTTTGGCAGACATCGGGAAACTCCTCGCCTTGGTTTGCAGCATGTCGCGCTGAATTAGCAATCGATCATCGCTCGCAATCGAAGGCGTCATCTACGCATGCTTCGCGAGAGGTCCAAACGTACATGAGCTTACAGTATATGTTACCCAAATCATTCGCCGTCAATCGGGCTGACCGCCGTGATCACGGCGTTCACCTTCGTTCGCTGGAGCAGCGTGAGATTCTTCCCAAATCGGTTGACGATCTCGCGAGCCAGGTCGGTCCGGTCGCTGGGCATGGGTACATAGCCCAAGGCTTCGATCCATACGTCCGCGGGTGCTTGGGTCGCCAATTCATCGTCCAATCGGCCTAGAGCGAGCACAGAAACGGCACGTAACTGCTTTGCTTGAGTCACACCAGGCATCCCAGCATTTACCGGGCTATCGATCGGCAGCCCAGCGAGCACCGCGGCCGCCCCGGCAACGTCACCATCGACGAGCCGTGTGCGTGCAAGTTCGATGCCGCCTTGCACAATCGCGTTTGCATTTGCTTCATCTGCCCACTCCGACTGAACACGCCTTGGCGACGTCAGCAAGAGTAACAAATCGCTTTTGAGTACACGATCACGTGTTTCCCTGCTGATCTCGGCGAGATCTGTCGCGGCCATCAATTCGGCTATCTTTGCCAAGCCTTGACGCCCTGATTCGGTCGATGCCCCATCGATAAGCGCCAACTTGCGGTAATTCGCGGCCGTGGGGGCATTGACCATTACTGCTTTGACTGCACTATTAAATAGGTCTTGGTGGCGCTGCGCCGAAGCGATGAGTAAATCGAGTCGCGAGTAGTCCCACACAAGTCCATCCGCCGCTCCCTGTCGAACCGCCGCAATATCCGAGTCGAGCAGCGGGATGAGTCGTGCGCGATCGTCCCACGTTCCAAGGCTCGCTAATAACTGGCACGCTGAGTTTGTAAATCGCGATTCGTCCAGCGCGCGAAGGATTGAAAGCACGCGCTTTTCATCTTCGATCGACATCTCCGCCGCACGTATCAAGATCAGAGTTGCGTCGAGCGATTGCACTCGTGCGCTACCTCGTTGATCGAGTCCAGTCGAATCGGTCGTGCTCGCTTCGAGCCACCAGAGGGTGCGGGCGATTGTCTGTGGATTGGGCCATCGCGTCGCCGCTAGCATCAACTCTCCTGCGGCGGCCGGATCTTCTTCGATCACTAACGCCGCGGCTACGGCAGGCCCTGCGCCCTCGGGAGCAACCTGCCGAACAATCGTGGCTGATTTGGTCCGTTCGCGCACGTCTGTTGAGCCCAATAGCATAATGGCAGCAAGGCCAACTTCCGGGGCGAGCCGTCCCGACCCTTGCAACTCGCGTGATGCAAGATCAAGACCCAAGTCACGTACTTCGGTCAACGAGTCGCGAAGCATGCCCGCGACCAACGCGCCACGCTGATCTGGAGGCATGATCACATGTTGGCGGCGCAAGCTCTCGACGAGCCGAGTGCTAAGTGTCGCGCGGTCGGCTTCGAGTTGCTGCGATCGTTGCGACTGCGCCCGCGCAATCTCCAGCCGCCATTGTGATTCGCTGATCTTGTCCGCTTCGTACAGCCAATTACTCCACGCGTACAACGTCGAACCCAGCTCAACTTTGCCAGATAAACGCCTGAGCGCTGCCATCGATCCTGCGTCGAGCGTCTCACCCACCCGTGAGGCTCCGGGCGTGTTCGTTGCTGCAAGCTTGGCAGCACACCGCAGGATCAAGCGTGCCGAATCACGCGTTGGAAATGCGCCCAATGCACCGATCAACGCGGGCAACTCTGCCGGCCCCGTCAGCGTTGCTCGTGAAGCAATCGACGGGAATACGCGCAGCGAAGGAATCCCTTCGCGCTCGATTGCACGCAGCATCGCACGAGCCGACGCATCACCCTCGGGGCGATTCAACGTCAACTCGACAACCGCAATAGCTTCCGGGTCGTTCTCTACATTTCGGAGCACGAAGACCGAAGCAGCGAACAAATTCTCATCTCGCGCAGCCGCGCCGTTTGTAGGCAAAGTTGCAGATCCCGCAACCCCTTGGGCTGCCGGGCTTGGATCAATGTCGGCCAAAAGAATCGTTCGCGCGTCGTCCACGCTCACGATCGTGGGGAGCTTGGGCGTGTTTGCATTCGAGCCGTTCCCCGACCCCGTGGAACCAGGTTGACCGACAAACGAACTATTCGGGCTCGACGCATTGGTCGGAAGCTGCGACCAGAGCGTCGAAGCACACCCGGCAACTACCAAAGAACTTACAGATGTCCAAGCCCGAACGCCCGCAAACGCAGAGGCAAACCTTGCCAACGCGGGGACGGTGTTGTCCTTGCGAGTGGTTTGGCGCAGCTTGGTTGGATCTGTCGTCATCATAAGATTTGTAATATCGGCTTTGGTCTAAAGTCGTTCTTTAGATTGCACTGGGTTGCGATCGGACTTCCTATTTAACTATCTCTCTCGGTTTGCCTCTCGCTTTTCCTTTGGCTTTCCTATTGGCTTTCCTATTCGCTTTTCTGCGAGCTATCGAACTCACCCGCTCTTGTAGTACGACGGCTGTCCACCCGAATCGTTCCACATTGCCCGCAAACACGCACACGCTCGCAGCCATTGAATGCGGTTGTATGACCCCTTCTACCATCTTGGGTGCAGGTAGTTATTCGGTTTTTCGTAGCCAAGCTGTTGATTCGTTGCCAAATTGGCAACTCGTGGATGTGCCGAGAGTTAAGCCTGATCAAAGTTTGGGATTGCTGCATCGAGCCGTTCGATCAAGATTGCACATCGAGCCGCCAGAAAGTTATTTTTTCTTGCGAAGTTCGAGTAGCCGAGACGCTTCATCGACATCCTTGTCCCCGCGACCCGACAAGTTCACAACGATATTGGTGTCCGCAGGCATTGTCCCGGCGAGGTGGATCGCGTACGAAATCGCGTGTGCTGTTTCGAGCGCGGGGATAATTCCTTCCTGCCTTGCCAACTCTTCAAAGGCGTCCAACGCCTGATCGTCGGAAACGTGCGTATACGTAACGCGTTTGGCATCCTTCCAATATGAATGCTCTGGCCCTACGCCCGGGTAATCAAGCCCCGCCGAGCATGAGTGTGCCGACATCGTCTGACCATCGCCATCTTGAAGGACATACGACAGCGACCCATGCAGCACGCCAGGCGTCCCAAATGACAACGGCGCCGCGTGATCGCCAGGGTTACTCCCTTTGCCACCAGCTTCAACGCCAATAAGCACGACCTTGGTATCTTCGACAAAGTGATAAAAGATTCCTGCGGCGTTAGACCCACCACCAACGCACGCGACGACCGCATCAGGAAGCCTGCCAAACGCGCGAAGTGACTGGGCCTTGGTCTCTCGGCCGATCACCGACTGGAAATCGCGCACGATCATTGGGAAGGGGTGCGGTCCGACCACCGAACCAATGATGTAATGCGTATTCTGAACCGATTGCTGCCAATCACGCATCGCTTCGTTGGTCGCGTCTTTGAGTGTGCGTGATCCCGAATCAACCTCGACCACGCGAGCCCCGAGCATGCGCATGCGTGTGACGTTCAGCCTTTGGCGACGAATGTCTTCAGTACCCATGTACACATCACAAGAAAGCCCAAAGTGGGCGGCAACCGTCGCCGTCGCTACGCCATGCTGGCCCGCGCCGGTCTCTGCAATCAGCCTCGTCTTGCCCATGCGAATCGCGAGCAGCGCTTGCCCGAGCGTGTTGTTGATTTTGTGTGCACCGGTGTGTGCTAAGTCTTCGCGCTTGAGCCAGATCTTGGCCCCCTTGGCTTCGATTGGTCCGCTTGTTAGGCCATTTGTTTGACCCGTACCACCACGCGATCGGCTGAGCAAACTCCGCACCATGTCGGTCAGCCGCTGCGCCAGGTATAAAGGTGTTGGCCTGCCAACAAAGGTTCGGTGCAATTCCGCAAGCTGTGTCCAGAACTCACGATCGCGGTCAAGCTGCAGATATTCCTCTTCGAGTTGTTTGAGCGCGGGCACGAGAGTTTCGGGAACGTACACGCCACCAAAGGCTCCGTATCGACCTTCGGGCGAAGGGGCTTCGCTGAGCTTGGGTGGCCTTGGGTCTTGGATCGCCGTGGACGAATAGCTGTTCCCGGAGCCGCTGCCTGAGGAGTGTCCCGAATTATTTGACGAGCCATGTGAAGGGCCAAGCGACGGGCCAACCGAAGGCCCATTCGAGAAGCCGCTTTCGAGGCTGCGATTAGGAGAAGGGTTGCCATTTGCGTTTCGGTTTTCAGGAGCCATAGAGAACGATACGCGCCGCCGCGGCGCAAGTTGGCTAGGCTGGTGGTATATGGCTGACTCTTTCCACCCACCAACAAGCAGTTCCGCCGGGTCAACCCCTACAAACCTCGGGTCGGTTTCCGATAACGCCGTCGCTCTGACCGCGTTCAATGACGCAACCCGGCTGCATGCCCAGTTTGCGACTCAAGCCAACGCCGACGCCACCGCTCACATCGCCGCCCAGATGATCTATTCACTTCGCGCGGGTAACAAGCTTTTGGCCTGTGGCAATGGCGGGAGCCTTTGCGACGCTGCCCACTTTGTCGAAGAGCTCACAGGCCGATTCCGAAACGACCGCGCGCCGATTGCTGCGATTGCCTGTACCGACCCTGGGCACATTACCTGTACCGCTAACGACTATGGCTTTGACCATGTATTCTCTCGTTGGGTCACAGCCTTAGCTCGTCCGGGCGATTGCTTGTTGCTCCTCTCCACCAGTGGCAATAGTGCCAACATCATCGCCGCCGCCCACGCCGCCAAAGCCATCGGCTGCCCAGTCTTTGGGCTTGCAGGCAAGAGTGGGGGAGCTCTCGCGCCCCTGTGTAACGTGTGCGTCATATGCCCTGGTGCAACTGCCGACCGTATTCAAGAGTTGCACAAGCTGGTCTTGCACACGTTGGTAGAACTCATCGAAGCTGGGCTTGCGTGATTGATCTGGTGGATAGAACCAGTTCTGAACGCGACCGACCTAGGCAGCGTTGACATCTCGTGGTACGCTCGTGACGCACGACTCGCGTTGTGTATATATCGCGCGAGAGATGTGCAAGAGAGCAAATGACTTTGGGAGTATCGCCGTGTCGATCATCCGCCTTTCCTGCGACCGTTGCGTGCTTCATGCCCCCGGCCTTGATGGCACGCTCATCGACACGCCATACTCCGCGTCTAACGAAACCGGCCGAATCGGTTCCTTTACCGAGAAAATCCTAACAACTGATGCCGATCTCCAAACTCTTCGTGCCCATCTCAACGCCAAAATAAACGCCCATGCTGCTAAACTCAGGGCCAATCAGCCCGTCGTTGTCTTCGTCCATGGCTTCCTCTTCGACCCGTACCACATTGTCACCCAAGATCCTAAAGACACCAACAACCCGCACGGCCGTCTGTACCACTTCAATAACAACCTGTCTCCTCAGGACGAAATCCGCGACCACACCACAAGCTGGCCCCTGGGCTTGGGCTTTGAGAATGGCGATGGAGGAAAGAACGGCCTCTGCATCGCCTTTGGTTGGCATAGCGCGCCGGGACTTGCCAAATCGCTAATCGACCGCTTCCAGAATTTTTACGCTCGTGCGTACGACTATGGCACCGAAACCGCGTGGGTCTTTGGCGTTCTTTTAAACGAACTCGTCGCGCATCCGCTCCTCGCGAACCATCGCATCGATATCTTCTGCCACAGCTTGGGTTCGCACGTTATCACGCGTAGCCTCGCGACCGCGGCCAAAGGCCCGCTGATTGATCCCAGCCTCGCCGCTCTCGACCGAGTCGTGTTTCTGGGAGGCGCGGAATACGTCGTCGAAGCACAGATCATGTACAGTCGAATCATCGAAGCCGGTCTCAAGGCAAACCAAGGCCCAACGTTCTACAACATCGGCTGCCGCGAGAACGACGTTCTCGACAAACTCGGCGAAAACTTCGGCCCAAGAACCTTCGGCAATACCAATATCATCGGGCACAACGGCCTAGCCGCCGCCCCTAAAGCGCCTCGATGGATCGATCTCCAAATCGACAGCGGCGAACTTCGCGATTGGCTCAAAGCCTACGACAAACTAGATGTTTCAGGCGATCAGCCCGGAACCATCTGGGACCATTGGTACTACTACACCCATCACGGCAACATGCAGTGGTTCAACCGCCTGCTCCGCAACCGCACCGACTGGACGCTCGCAGCACTTCGCAACCA
Organism: Phycisphaerales bacterium; assembly: GCA_038240875.1. Lineage (GTDB taxonomy): Bacteria > Planctomycetota > Phycisphaerae > Phycisphaerales > UBA1924 > JBBRGG01. Next base: position 13,550 of record JBBRGG010000003.1, read on the forward strand.
CAAACGCGGCTCCAAAAAATCGCCCATCCCCGAAGGCATCGAAGAAGGCTGGTTCTTTGGGGATTGAGTTTGGTACCGTGGTGAAAAACGTGTGCGAGAGACCAGCAACGTACTATCCTACGGCGCAGTATAATCGGTAGAGTATAATGAACGTGACTTTCGTAGAAACCCGGATCTTCTCGAAGCTATGGAACGAATTAATCGTTGACCAAGGTGAATCCCTGCGCGAGCTACAAAGTCTGCTCCTCGAAACCCCGTTATCAGGCAGACCAATCCCAGGCTGCGCCATTCTCCGAAAGCTCCGCTTTGCCGACGAGAAACGCAACAAAGGCAAGCGAGGCGGCGTTCGAGTAATTTACATCCACACGCCACTCGCAAACCGCATCGACCTCATCACAGTCTACGGCAAGAACGAACAAGACGACCTGACAAAGGATCAAATTTAAGTACTCTGTGTATTGGCCAAAGTTCTTCGTGACGAAGCACACTCTGCGATACATTCCAAACATCGTTACTAGAGCTCCAAACTGGATCCCTCACTTGAAGCACAAATCACCCACACAATCATTGAGCGTCTTCGATCAGATCAGCCAAGGGCTCAACGAGAGCATCGCACAACTCCGTGGCGATATTACGCTGCGCTCAACTACGCTCCCCGCGCCCGCACCCAAGCTCACCAAGACCCGCGTTTCAGGCATTCGTACTAAAGCGGGCATGTCCCAAGCCATCTTCGCCCGCATCCTTAATGTCCCCACGAAAACTCTTCAAAGCTGGGAACAAGGCGCGCGCCAACCAAAGGCCAGCGAAGCACGCTTGCTCCAACTCTTCGATATCTCCCCAAATGACATCATCGGCATCCTCAACCGCGCCGAAACCCCAGCGCCGTCAAAGCACGCGTCAAAGAAGTCACGCCCTGCCAAGCCGAAGTAATCGACGAGTTCATCCGCTCGTCCCTGCAAAGCCATCTCGGCCTAGTTCACGCTCGGATTTCACTTCCAGTTCTATCGCCCCTCTACACTTGCCCTCTCATATCGCTTTCCACCTTGGAGGTCTCATGCCCTTTTACACCAAACTCGGTTTGCTCCCAAAGAAGCGACACGTTCAATTCCGTCGCCCCGATGGTTGCCTTTACTCCGAAGAACTCTTCGGCACCGAAGGTTTCTCCGGCCCTACTTCCACCATGTACCACATACAGCCGCCGACCCAGGTCTATGGCTGGAAACCTCTCTACTCAACCAAGGTCGAGTACGTCGAAAAAGAAATCATGCGCATGCGCCACGTCAAGAGCGCGCCCCTGAAGCCCGCTGGCGATTCAGTCACCGGCCGCGTCGTTCTCTTCGGCAACGCCGATTGTGAAATGGCCGTCTGCAACCCCGCCGAGCAGATGCTCTATCACTTCAAAAACGCGCAAGGCGACGAGTGCCTCTTCATCCACTTTGGCTCGGGCGTCTGTCACTCCATGATGGGCTCCATCCGCTTTGGCCCGCATGATTACCTCGTCATTCCCAAAGGCGTTATCTTCACAATCCTCTGGGACACCCGCGCCGACACCGTCAAGCTCAGCCCCGAAGGCAAGCCTCTCGATGGCGGCCCCGCCTTCGCCGACATGCCCTTTGGTAAGTTCCTCCTCATCGAAACAACCAATGGCAGTCACATCGGCCCACCCCCGCGCTACGTCTCCAAAGCCCAAGGCCAATTCCTCGAACACTCTCCCTACTGCGAACGCGACCTCCGCCTTCCCGAATTGCCCATGACCTGGGACATCAAGGGCGATTTCCCCGTCCGTATCAAGGCTCGCGACCTCATCCACGAATATATCTACCACTACCACCCACTCGACATCGTCGGCTGGGATGGCTGCTACTACCCCTTCGCCTTCAATATCGGCGACTTCTCGCCTATCACCGGCAAGCTTCATATGCCTCCGCCCATCCATCAAACCTTCGAGGCTCGCAACTTCGTCATCTGCTCATTCTGTCCCCGCCTTCTCGACTATCACCCGCAATCCATCAAAGTCCCATACAACCACAGCAATCTCGATAGCGACGAAGTCCTTTACTACGTCGAAGGCAACTTTGGCTCGCGCAAAGGTATCGAAATCGGCTCTCTCACCGCCCATCCCCAAGGCATTCCCCACGGCCCACACCCAGGCACGATCGAGGCCTCTCTCACCGCGACGCACACCGCCGAACTCGCCGTTATGTGCGACACGTTCCGCCCGCTCTTTCCCACCAAGGCCGCTATCGATCTCGATGATGCCAACTACCCCAAGAGCTGGCAAGGCGAGCATTTCCCCGGCCTCTCCAGCAAATCCATGCACCTCAATAGCGTGACCGTCCCCTCCATGCACGCCGCTGCTTTCCCGCGCGATGTTCACCCAGTCGACGTAATCAAGGCCGACGTCGCGTCAACAATATTGCATGCCCCAGGCTCTCCCAACTCGAACGGCTCAAGCAAAGGCCCATCTCTTCAACCCGGCACGACAGCCAATGTCTGGGCCCCGTAACACAACGCTGAATACAAAGTCATTGCATTGCGTCTCATCTGCACCAAACAAGAACACCCATCTCACTTCGAGATGGGTGTATTGTTTTACCTTGTAAATTCAACTCGCCGCTACCTTTGCCTTCTATCTTCTCGATTCTCTGTTCGCGATTCGTGTAATCTTCACACATTAAAATACTTCGCCTCAGGATGGTGCACGATGATCGCGCTGGTCGACTGTTCCGGATCAATCTGCCAATTCTCCGTGAGCACGCACCCGATCCGATCAGGCTTCAACAGCGAGAACAAAAGCTCCTGATCGCTCATCCTCGGGCACGCGGGATATCCAAACGAATAGCGCGACCCGCGATACTTCTGCGTGAAGAGGTCCTTGATCTTGGGCGAGTCCTCACCCGCGATTCCCATCTCCTGCCGCATGCGCTTGTGCCAAAACTCCGCGAGCGCCTCAGCGGTCTCTACACCCAGCCCATGCAAATACAAATAATCCGTGTACCGATTCGCATCAAAGAGAGCCTTCGCCGCTTCGCTCGCGCGATGTCCAACTGTCACGCAGTGCATCCCAAGCACATCGACTTCTCCCGACTCAATCGGCCGGTAAAAGTCCGAGATGCACAGCCGCCGCTTATCCCCCTGCCTAGGAAAGCTAAATCGGCAACGCTCGCGCCGTTGCCCCACGGGCACCGTGCTCTTGCCCACGCGCACCGCGTCCACACCTTCCCAATCCCAAATCACCAGATCATCTCCATCGCTGTTGCACGGGAAATATCCATACACAACCTTGGGCTGCAGGATCTTCTCCGCGATTGCCTGTGCCTTCAACTTCTCAAAGATCGGCATGATCTGATCCTCAAGCAGCGCGTCATACTCCGCATCCGACAACGCGCCCTTCTTGACCTGCCATTGACCGCGAAAGAGCGCAATGGGATTTATAAACGGATAGATATCCGCAAGATTGATCCCATCAATCACCCGCGTTCCCACAAAGGGCACGCTCGGCAACGGCACATCCACCCGCACATCGCTTCGCGCCCTTCCCCCGTCAACCAGCGTCTCAACACCCGCTACGGCAACGCCGTTTGCAAACGCCGCATCGTCTGCGTTCGCCACCGCCAACCGTTCGATCCGCGACTTAATTATCACTTCCTCAGCATTCGTCCGCTTTTCTTGCCGCGACTCAATCTCCGTCTCTAGCTCCGCGACCTTCCCTGTCATGATCATGTCCATCGTCCGCAAGCCTTCAAACGCATCCTTGCCATAGAACAATTTGCCCGAGTACACGCCACGCAGATGCCCCTCGCAGTAATGCCGCGTGAGCGCAGCCCCACCAAGGATCACGTGTGGCGACAACCCCTGCCCATTCAATTCCTTCAGGTTGTCTTCCATCACGTTCACCGACTTGACCAGCAAGCCCGATAGCCCGATCGCGTCGGCCTTGTGTTCCTTCCACGCCTTGATGATGTCCACAATCGGCTGCTTAATCCCAATGTTGTGCACGCGAAACCCGTTGTTCGTCAAAATGATGTCAACCAGGTTCTTGCCGATGTCGTGCACATCGCCCTTCACCGTCGCAAGCACGATCGTTCCTTTGGTCTGCCCGCTGGCTCGCTCCATGTGCGGCTCAAGCAACGATACCGCCATCTTCATCACTTCCGCCGACTGAAGCACAAATGGCAACTGCATCCGCCCCGATCCAAACAACTCGCCCACCGTCTTCATCCCGTCCAGCAAGTGGTCGTTGATGATCGCCAAAGGCGTGTACACCTGCATCGCGCGATCCAGCGTTGCTTGCACGCCTTCCTTCTCACCATCGATGATGTGCGTGCGTAGCTGCTCTTCAAGCGTCAGCGTACGTGCTTCTTTCTTTACCGCGCCCGGCGCGTCGGCTTCCTTGAACAGCTCAATAAACGCCTGCAACGGATCGAATCCCACTCGCCCATCGCTTCCCACCCGCGTCGCATCGCGCCGGTCATAGATCAAATCCAGCGCCGCATCCCACTGCTCCTGTGGGATCCGATTCTGTGGCAGGATCTTGCTAAAGTGCAGGATCGCGCTTGTCAGCCCCACATTCTGCAGTTCATGCAAGAACGCCGAGTTCAGCACGATCCGCGCCGCAGGCTTTAGCCCGAAGGAACAGTTCGATAGCCCAACAGTTGTCTGGCATTCCGGGTGCTCGCGCGCAATCGCTCGCACGCCTTCGATAGTCGCCAAGCCGCTCTTGCGGTCTGACTCCATTCCCGTCGAGATTGGCAGAACCAACGGATCAAACATCACATCCGACGAATGGATCCCATGCACGTCCATCGCGCGCCGCAGCCCGCGCGTGGCAATCTCGAGCTTGCGCTCCGCCGTCCGCGCCATCGAGTTTTCTTTGTCCTCATCGATCGAACCAATCACAATTGCCGCGCCATACGACTTGGCAAGCTCGCACACCTCATCAAACTTGTGGTCCCCATCTTCAAAGTTCGCCGAGTTGATGATGCACTTGCCACCCGCGTGCTTCAACCCCGCTTCGATCGTCGCGATCTGAGTTGAGTCCAGCATCAAAGGCACATTCACCTGCCGAACCACACGTCGAACTACGTCCGCCATATCGCGCACGTTGTCTCGGCCAGCATAATCCACGTTCACATCGAGCACGTGCGCGCCATCATGTCGAACCTGCTCACGCGCCAGCGACACCATGCCGTCCCAATCTTCTGCCTCGAGCAATCTCTTAAACGCACGGCTTCCCGACGCGTTCATCCGCTCGCCCACAATCAAAATCGAATTGTCCTGCCGATAATCCTGCACGCTGTACAAACTTGTCACGCCCGGCTCGGGCGAGGTCACCACTACGTCTGTGAGCACGTCGCCACTCGACGCATTTCCACTCAAAACTGTTGCGCGGCTCGTGCGAGGCTTGGCACGAATCCCTTCTAGCGTCTTGACCAGCGCGCCAATGTGCTCCGCCGTCGTGCCACAACACCCGCCAACAATCCGCACGCCATCCTTCTCTATAAACTGCGCCATCGCGTTGGCAAAGTCATCCGGCGCAAGAGGAAATTCTGTCCGCCCCTCGACCAAAATCGGTAGCCCCGCATTCGGCATCACCGACACCGGCCGCAGCACCGGCCCATGCCGCTGCGTCCGCGCTTCTTTCAGCAAGCTCGAACCCATCGTGCCCCAATGGTGCCCAAGCCAGCGCACGTGCTCGGTCATCTCTGTCGGCCCTGTCGCACAATTTAACCCCAGCGATGTGATCGGATACTGCGAAAGCGCCTGCGCCGCTGCGGCGATCTCTGTCCCAAGCAACATCGTCCCCGTTGTCTCGATCGTTACCGATGCCATGATCGGCTTATCAAGCCCGGTCAAACCTTTTTCATCGAGCGCGGCAAGAATCGCGTTGATCACGCACTTGACCTGCAAAATATCCTGGCACGTCTCGATGATAAACCCATCAACGCCGCCAGCAATCAAGCCACGCGCCTGCTCGCGATAGCTCTCGAACATCGCGATCCAGTCGATGTTACCGAGCGTGATGAGCTTGGTCCCCGGACCCATCGAGCCAATTACAAAGCGTGGCTTATCCTTTGTCGTATATTTCGCCGCGGCTGCTCGACCCAATTCCGCCGCCGCCTTGTTCAGCGTGAACGACTCGTGCGCCAACTCAAACTCCGCCAGCACGTGTGGCATGCCACCAAACGTGTCCGTCTCGATGCAGTCCGCGCCAACCGCAAAGAACGACTCGTGCACCGACTGGATCAAGTCAGGCCTTGAACGCACCAAAATCTCCGGGCAATTTTCCTTGCCTAGAAAGTCACGCTCAACATCAAGATCAAAGGCGTGCGTCGCCGTGCCCATCGCCCCGTCGAACACAATGACACGCTGATTTAGTGCTTCGAGAAATGCGCTCGCCATGGTGCGGTCGGTCCTTGCTTACGCCTTGGATCCGCCGACCCATCCCGGCGCTCAATCTCTCGCAACGGGGCAGGGCCGACTTCCACGGCTAAATTACTTAACAGCAACTCGTTATCGAACCTATTAACTCGGATTACAGACTATTTCTTCCAGATCTCACCTCAAGAACATATCTCTTAGGAAATCCTGCTTCATCCTATTAGCCGGATGAGTGGATGTAGTGTAGGCCTGATCAAGTCTAGGCGAGCAAAAAGAGACTGGGATTTCTCCACGCCGAATTCCTTGTGCACCTAAGCCTTTGAAAAAAAGAACACGCGACCTTTTAGAAAAGATCGCGCGTACGGGTTACTTTATTTCCAAGCCCACCCAATCGGTTCGCAAACCAAAGACGTGCCCCGATCACTCCGCAACAGGAGTTGCCTTCTTGGGCTTATCCTTGAAGTAGTTGCCAGCGAACTTGCGCTGGAACTTCTCAACTCGGCCAGCCGAGTCGATAAAAGTCTGCTTGCCCGTGAAGAACGGGTGCGAGCCCGACCACACTTCCACGTATAGCTCAGGCACGGTAGCTCCAACGGTCATGACGACCTGGCCGTTGTGATATACCTTGCAATTGTGGTAGTACGTCGGGTGAATGTCGGACTTCATCGGTCTGCCTCCTACGCGATTCAAGAGCTAAAACCATCAGCATCTCAATGGAAAGACCCGGCCAGCCGAGTCCAGATGGGCATGAACAATAGCCCGCAACGAGCCAAAAGTGAAGCCCACTGAGCTCTTGGGTTCGCATCTGCTTCAAGCGGCCGAAGTCAAGTCGCCCAAATCAAGCCGCCGAAATCAAACCTGCCGAATCGGGCCCTGCCGCAGCGCGTCCATTAAATTCGCCGCGATCGCATCTGCCATCAGCACTCCCGAATCGGTAAGCACCCATCTTCTCAGCTTGTTTTCTGCTCTATTCCCACCCTCGGGCACCACATTACCTTGTTGAGCGTGAAGAGCTATACGGCTTTCGAGCCGTTGTGCCGAACCAGGGCAAACGCCTTCGGCCTGGGCTGTAAGTCTTTCTGAATCAAGACCTTCAGCAAGCCGCAAACCAGTCATGATTCGTTCTCGCAGTGCGCGCGTTGCATCAGGCCATTCCGCGTCTATAACTGCTGATGTGCCATCACGTTGGATGTCAAGATAGTCGTCCAAGCGAGGCAGGTTTTTCCACCTTGCCCCCGCAACATGTGCCGATGCAGATGGCCCGGCGGCAAGCCATTGCGATTGCCGCCAATAGGCCAAATTATGTCTCGATTCCTGGCCTGCAAAGGCGTAATTGCTGACTTCGTATCGGCGCATGCCCGCGCCTCGAAGTGCTTCCCATGTCGCGTGATACATCGCAATTTCGGTATCTTCGTCAATAGGCTCGAACTCACCTTTTTTCAAGCGTGCCGTCATGGCGGTGTTGGCTTCGTAGGTTAGGTTGTAGCAGGAGACGTGGTCGGTTCCAAGTGCAAGCGCCGTAAGAAGATCGGCGCGCCATTCGTCGACAGTTTGGCCTGGGATGGCAAAGATGAGGTCGATGCTGACGCGCGCAAAGCCTTCTGCACGAGCCATTTGTACAGCTTTGCCGACATTTGCCGGGTCGTGCCAGCGTTCGAGTGTTTTGAGATGCTGAGGATGGAAAGATTGTGCTCCCAAGGAGATACGATCAACTCCGCCTGCGTTGAGCGTGTCGAAAAGTTCGGTCGTGACAGTTTCAGGATTGCATTCGACGGTGAATTCGGTGTCTCGTTGAGCGGGCGCAAGAGCTTTGTTGGCATGGATTTCGGAGAGGTCGAAGGCGTCGCTCAGGCAGGCTAGAAGATCGTGCCACAGATCAACGCGAAGCAAACTTGGTGTGCCGCCACCGACGAAGATGGTTTTGATCTTCCCCGCGTATGGGGATAAAGCGCGTAGTTCGTTGCAGAGGCGGTCTGTAAACGCTTTCTGGCGATCACGAGTGTCGACGATGCTGTAGAAGTCGCAGTAGTGGCATTTGTGGAAACAGAAAGGTACATGGATGTAGAGTGACTCGACAGGGGTTAGGGCAAGCTTGGGGCTCGCGAAGATGTCAGAGGCAAAGAGGCGTGCTGGAGGGGGGGGAGGTGGCGGGGCGAAGCCGTTGGCCTTGTTGTCGACAAAGGTGGTTGGTTGCTGTGTTTGATGAAAGAGGGGAAGCCGTGTATTGTAAAGAACCTTTGGCCCGGATTGTTTGGGCGAAGGTTGGTTTTCAGACTCGCTATTGACGTGTTCTTGCACGTCGTATCATTGCGATGAATTTGATCTGACGCGGAGAAAAGTTGGTATTTGTGTGCACGATGTCGAGTTGGCAGCAAATGTCGTAGTCATGGTTCTAAAATGAAGCTGCACGCCTCGAAATATGGTAGAAAGTGGAACAGAAGAGCGGAATTTATGCGTGGATGATCTGGTTTAATGCTCGAGGGGCGGCTGGTATGCGTACTGGCTTGGTCGAACGAAAGGGTCAGGCATGGGCGCGTCGCTGGTTGTTGTGCATGTCGACGGTCGTCAGCATGAGGTTCAGCTGTCGAAGCCTGTCAATGTCGTAGGCCGCTCGACGGACTGCACTATTCGTATTCCAAGCGGGAAGATTTCGCGGCATCACTGCGAGATTTCGATCGCCGACGGGAAGATCGCTGTGCGCGATCTTGGCTCGAGCAATGGCACCTATGTCAATCGCAGGCGGGTCACGCAGACAGAACTTGGCGCTGGTGACATGATCAGTGTTGGGGAATTTGTCTTTGTACTTCGCGTGGATGGAAGACCTGGAACAGTTGACAGCGAAGAGGTCATCGAGGACGGACTTGTCATGGCACCAAGTGGCAAAGGAAGTGGAAGTGGTGGGGGTGGTGGCGTAGGGAAGAAGGCCGATCGTGGGCCGAATGCCGCAACTTCCACTCCAAGCCGATCGGGCATGCCTGCTGAACCTGGGTCGAGTGGACCGGGGCCATCTTCCAAGCCACCCGTGAAGCCATCAGTGATGGATCCGGACGGCAGCAGCGTCGGGGACTTTGATTTCCTAGGCGAAGACGACGACATGAAGAAACAGCCGAAGTTGTAATCAGCGTTTCTGGTCGTGCTCGAACTTGAGTTGAAATTTGGCTGCGTGTCACAATCGACTGTGCGAGGGTGATTACGCGGACTTCTTCGAAGGCGTTTCTGAAGAATCACTGTCGGGTTTTTCCTGCAGAGTTGTAGATGGTGGTGGCATGGTCGATACCGCGGGGATGCGGATGTTTGTGCTACAAGAGCGGCAGCGAACGGTCTTGCCGCGTGCAGACTGGGGTACCGCCAAGACCTTTCTACAGGTCAGGTTTGGGCACATGATTCGAACTGACTGTGGGTTTGAAGCCATAAATCCCCGTGTGTAGAGATCTATCGGCGAGGGTGGGTGTGTTCTTTATGGGCAGGGTTGAGACGGTGGCTATTGGTGCCAACTGTGAGGGTTGAGGAAACTGTGCAGATTAAGCACTAGTAAAGGTTTGGCCACTAGATCAGGTCGGTCGAGCGCTTGGCTGGGCAAGTGGCTGGGCAAGTGACTGGGCAAGTGGCTGGGCAAGTGGCTGGGCATGTTGGCATGCGGATTTGGCTATGCTCATGCTCGACAAGTGTGCACGTGTTTGATCGAGATGCGTTTGATCGAGACGTGTTTGTTCGCGTTCGGAGCATACTTAAGAGTATGGCTTGGGTATGTTTTGGCCTTGAAATAAATTCCAATTGAACCTTGGCCAGAGTCTCGAAATGAAAGTCTGCTCGCGCAAATCTTCGAGAGACATTGGCGTTGAGAACGTAAAGAATCAAACCTCTTCTCGGAGTGACTGGGGTACTCAAGACTTGACCGTTTGCGTTCGACCACATGATCCAATCTTAATTTCACCATGGCGACTATTTCGATGAACATACCTGGTAATTCCTCGGTTCCTCAACAAACGGCGAGCGTTTTGGGCACATTGCCGCGAAGCTTGCCTGTAGGACGTGCTTCGGCGGTTGTTGGGCTGCAGTGGGGCGATGAGGGGAAGGGAAAGATTGTCGATTTGCTCGCTGCGGAGCATGACGCGGTGGTCCGATACAACGGCGGGGCTAACGCTGGGCACTCGGTAGTGGTGGGTGGCACGCGGTATGCGTTGCACCTGATCCCGTCGGGGATTTTGTATACTGGTAAAGCCGCGATCATCGGCAACGGCGTGGTGGTTGATCCGTTCAAATTGCTGGAAGAGATTGATGGGCTTGCATTGCGCGGGGTTGACACGTCGGGGCTGATGCTGTCGAGCCGTGCGCATGTGGTCTTGCCTTATCACAAGGCGGACGATGCGATGCGTGAAGAGTTGATGGCGGCGGGGCACGACAACACGCCGACGGCCGCAATTGGGACAACGCGGCGCGGGATCGGGCCGGCGTATGCGGATAAGGCGCATCGTGCGCCAGCGGTGCGAGCGATGGACCTGTTGCGGCCAGAGGTATTAAAGGATCGAGTACGGACGGCGATGGTTTCGCGTGAGATGTTGCTCAGGGCGCGCGGGGTTGATGCGGGTGGTACGGTGGAAGAGGTGATCGAAAGAGCGCTGGCGGCTGGGGCGAGGCTGGCGCCGATGATCGGCGACACGACGTACGCGCTACACGACATGGTAAACGCAGGGAAGAAGATTTTGTTTGAGGGCGCGAACGGAACGTTGCTGGATGTGGATCATGGCACGTTCCCATTTGTGACCGCGTCGTCGTGCGCGACCGGCGGTATCGCGACGGGGACGGGCGTACCGATGCGGAATGTGGCACGGATTGTTGGCGTAATGAAGGCGTATTCGACGCGGGTGGGTTCGGGGCCGATGCCGACGGAATTAACCGGGGATGTGGCGCACCGGATTCGCGAGCGCGGGCGCGAGTATGGGACGACGACGGGAAGGCCAAGGCGCGTGGGCTGGATGGACTTGGTCGCGCTTCGGTACGCGGTGATGATCAATGGCGTGACGGATTTGGCTCTCACGATGCTGGATGTGCTTGCTGGATTTGACGAGATCCGTGTGTGCGTGGCGTATCGGTTGAAGGATGGCAGCGTGACGGATCGATTCGTGCCCGATGCGGTCGCGCTTGAAGGGGCGACGCCGGAGTATAAGACGTTGGTCGGGTTTGGTGAAGAGATCACCGGTGCGCGAAGCATGGCGGAGCTGCCACGCAATGCGCTGGCGTTTGTAGACTTTGTGCAAGAACGGCTCGGGGTTGTGTTTACGCTGGTGAGCGTGGGGCCAGACCGGGCGCAGACGATGATGCCAAGGGGCGGCTTGTGAGCATGCGCGAGTGTTTGGTAGAGTGTTGGTAGAAAACTGATGCAATGAGTTCAATTGGTAGATTGGGTTGATGCTTTGGGCTAATCCAGATAGACGTGTTTATTCATGAGCGAAAAACCTACTACAACTAATGGGCACATGAGCGAGGCTTCGCTTGCGGATGGCCTTTCGCTTGAGCACGTACATGGCCTTTCGCATGGCCTTTCGCATGGCCATTCGCATGGCCACACTCATATAGAACATGGGCTTGTGGGCGGTGATGGAAAGAATGTTTCATTCGCAGAGGACGCAGAAGCGATCAAGATTGCAGCGACGATGAAGGTTCGCAACCCAAAGGCCGATCCGCTCGGGTTGATGCCCGACGTGCATCCATCGAGGATTCCGCGGCATATCGCAATCATCATGGATGGGAATGGTCGCTGGGCCAAGGCACGCGGCTTTCCCAGAATCTTTGGGCATCGTAATGGCGCGGGTGCGCTTCGGCGCGTGGTTGAAGAGGCCGGGTTTCTCGGCGTTGAGTTTTTGACGCTGTACTCCTTCTCGCTGGAGAATTGGCGACGCCCTCGTGAAGAGGTGGAATTTCTCATGCAGATGGCTCTTTCATATTTGGAAGGAGAGCTCGACCATCTGCGGCGTGAGGGGATTTGCCTGCGGGTGATCGGGCGGCGCGAAGGGTTGCCTCGTGATGTGCTTGGCGCAATTGATCGGGTTGAATTGGCTACGCGCGAGCAAACCAAAGCCACGCTGTGCATCGCGCTCAATTATGGGTCGCGTGCCGAGATTGTTGATGCGGCCAAGTCGATTGCGCGCGATGCGGCTAATGGAACGCTGGACCCCGAGACGATCGATGAGCGGCTGTTTGCATCGAGGTTGTACACCGATGGCGTGCCGGACCCAGACTTGCTCATTCGCACGGCAGGAGAGATGCGGGTGTCGAATTATTTGCTCTGGCAGATTTCGTATGCGGAGATTGTGGTGGATGAGACGCTCTGGCCGGATTTCTCGCCTCGCCATTTGCGGGAGGCGATTCGGGCGTATGCAAAGCGGGAGCGACGTTTTGGCGGGCTGTCGACACCGCTGGGATTGAGCAACGGCGGAACAATCGGGGCACGAGGCAGCCATGCGTAAGCGGTTCTTGCTCGGGCCGGTGTTGATACTGGTTATCGTCGCCGGGCTGGCGATGGATCATTACATCGATGGTGTGCGACTTGGTTCGATATTTGGCGGCGTGAGCGGAACAGTAAGCGGGGAAGCAATTCGCACGTTCCCGCCTGGGAGTGTGCTGCTGCCGATTATGTTGCTGGTGGCGGTGCTTGGGGCGCGCGAACTTGCAGGGCTGCTCGCGGCCAAGGGGATCACGGCATCGCGACGGATCATGTCGATGAGCGCTGGAATTGGGCTGGTGTTATCGTGCTTGCTGCCTGCGAATGTATCGATGATGGACGCGGTGGCGGCGGTGAGTACGGGGTCGGTCTTCGTGTTGGTTGCGGCGCTTGCGTTTCATTCGCGGCATAAAACCGTGCAGGGAGTGATGGCGGCGGCGGGCGGGGCGCTATTCGCGTTTGTGTACCTGGGGTTGATGTTCGGATTTTTGCTCGCGATTCGGCGCGAACACTCGGCGTGGACGCTGCTGTGGGTGTTACTGACTACTAAGTCGTGCGACATTGGCGCGTACATTGTGGGCAAGGCAATCGGTCGGCACAAGTTGATCTCGTGGCTGAGCCCAGGCAAGACGTGGGAAGGGCTCTTGGGGGGTGTTGTTACTTCGGCGGCGGTGGGGTATTTGGGGTTGGTCTTGCTCGACTCGATTATTGTGGATGGGGCGGCGGTGTTGGCGATGCCACATTGGGCGTGGGCGATAGTGCCTGGGGTTTTATTTGGGCTGGTTGGGCAACTAGGTGATTTGCTGGAGAGTTTGCTTAAGCGTGATGCGGGCGCAAAGGATTCGGGGGCATCGATACCTGGGTTTGGGGGCGTGCTCGACTTACTCGACTCACCTTTGTTGGTGGCACCGGTGGCGTATTGGTGGCTTCGGATCGTGACAAACGGGTGATTATGAAAGTATCGCGCAAGATTGGCAGCTGAGAATGTGAAGGATCACGCGTTGTGGGTTTCGCGCGGATACACTACAAAGTGCCGACAGGTTTGACTACCACGTTGGCGATGGCTGGTGCGGGCTGGCTCATGGAGTCCTCGATGCACGTCACGGAACGCTTGGTTCGTCTGTTTCGAGTTGATCAGCAGTTGCGCGGGCTTACCTCGCGATTGACCAGCGCAGAGCGCTTTCTAGTAGAGCAAGCGGCTGCTCTGGAGAAGATCGATAAGCAACGCAAAGAACTTGATTCGCAGCTCAAGCAGCTCACCGTTGATGCGATGAATCACGAAGGCGAGATGAAGCGCGTTGATGAGAAGATGAACAAGATCCGGACGCAGATGGAGACTGCGCAGACTAATCGCGAGTACAAGGCCTTCTTGACAGAGATGAACACCTTCAAGGCCGACCGCGATGAGAGCGAGTCCAAGGCGATTGAGTCAATGCAGAAGATCGACGGCATTAAGGCCAAGATCGTCGAACTTGATGGTCAGCGAGCCGATCGCAACAAGATGCATACGGTCGCCGTGACGGATCGCGAGGCTCGAGCTTCAGAGATTCAAACACGGCTTGATGAACTTAAGGCGCAGCGTGCCGACCTTGCGACGAAGTTTACGCCCGCGGACAAGGATTCGGTCGCGGTCTATACGCGGCTGGTACAGCAGCGCGGCGATGAAGCGATGGCGACAGTCGAGGTGCACGATCGCAAGCGGCACGAGTACACGTGTGGGTCGTGCCAGATGTCGATTCCGATTGAAGCCGTGAATGGTTTGCTGACCAGTGGCAGGCTTACGCGGTGCGTGTCGTGCCAGTGCATCTTGTTCCTCGATGAAGAAGCGAACACGATTTTGACTACCCCTGTGGCTGGTAAACGCGAGAAGGGTGAGAAGCCAGAAAAGGCTTCCAAGACTCCGAAAGTCGCGAAAGTTGCCAAAGTCGAGTCGTAAATTCAGGGGATGGCAATTTCTGGGGATGGCTAGTTCTGGGGATGGCAAGTTCTCGACTAGGTTGCCGGATGCCAAAGGCCGGATTCGGTAGGCGTTGCAGGCCCTTCCATTACAAGTGTGAAATCTGCCTCTTCAAGTGATGAGGCATTTTCTTTGGCGGGCGTGTCGAGGAGCAAGACGCGGAGGTCACCGCCTGACATTCTGATAATCGCTGTGTGCTTGGATAGGTTCTGATCAAGCTTGCTAAGTGCGACGAACGCCGCGGCGCACGCGCCGCTCGCGCAGGCATGGGTGTAGCCTGAGCCACGTTCGTACGTTTCGAGAAGGAGCGTGATAGCGTCCATTGATCCCAGTTCAAGAGCGGCGATGCTGACGTTGACGCCTTGAGGGAAGACGCGGACGCCTTGCCAAGCGAGGGCTTGGATGAGTGGGCCCAGAGTTTGGACATGAGCAGCGCGGATCTGGTTCGATAGCGGGGAGACGTTGAGTTGGTACCAGAGGATTGCATGCGGGTTACCGACGTTGACGACGTGTACGAAAGGTTCGCAGCCGATGGCGAGAAGTGCGGTGGCAAGCGCCGGGTCGTCGGCGGGCGCGAGCGAGATTCTGTGAGCTTGCATGCGTCTCAAGGCTGAATCCGGGGCGATGACGCGGTCGGGTGCGTTGGCGCACTCAACGAGGATCTTGTCGAGCGCGAGCATAGGCGTACCTATATCGACTTGGGCGGCGACAAAAGTGTCTATGGTTTTGGGATCGAGTTTCGATTTGTCGCTGGAGTGAACGGCCCTGGAGAGAACGGCGCGAGAGTAAATAGTGCGGGTCGTGACGCCGTCGTCATTGATGAAGGAGATCGTGGCCGCTGCTTCGCTGTAGTGCGTGAAGGCGTGGTGCATGACGCAGCGAGTGCCGTTGCCACACATGCCTGCGGTTGAGCCGTCGGCGTTCAAGACGCGAACGAGCCAGTATTCGGTGTTGGCGTGATTGTTTGCGGGGTTGGTGGCGCGTGCGATGAGGAGAAGTTGGTCGCCGCCGGGACCTTGTGCGGGGTTTGCGGGAGCGAGTAAACTTCGGGCGGTATTGGGCCAGTGAGATTGCTGAGGCCAGTTGGATTGCTTTAGGTTGAGTGGGCCAAGTTCGTTGAGCGAAGTTTCGATGATAAGGATGTGGTTTCCCAGCGCGTCGTACTTAGTGTACGAGTTGCGGAGTTGCGCCGTGTTGTTTGTGGCTGCGGCGTTCATCGTTGGGTCGCGCTCTTTGCGGGACTCGTGGGCGTGATTGGCGTGATGGGTTTGGGCGCGATACTTGGCGTTAGTTTCAACTTCGTTGGTGAGCCTTTCGCGGGAGAACCCGCGGTGTGTGACCCGTGCTGATCGAAGGGGATGTTGAGTTCGACGCCATCGGCAGCGAGATTGATCGCACCTTTGAAGCGGAAGTTGGCCGAGTTGCTGCGCGAGGCTTCATAGATCGCGGCGACCACTTTCGCGGCGGAAACACGGATCGGGATTTCGAAGTCGGCGACTTCGCCTGGGGCCAGACGGCGAGCGCGGGTCAAGCCGCCGGTGGAGATCGAAGCGCCCTGAAGTTCGAGGACGTAACTCACGCGTTTGAGGTCGAGGACGAAGAAGTTAGTGTTGGTAAGCTTGACGCGGGCGATGCCTCGTGCGGAGATGAGCCCCACATCGTTCCACTGGATTTGGCCGACTTCGAGCTTGGGGACGTTAGGAATTGGCATGCGCCCTGAAGCTTGCATCGAGAGGGCGATTGAAGCGAGAGGATCCGCCGAGCTAATCACGGATGAAGTAGAAGCGGATGAATTTGAAGCGGATGAAGTTGAATAGGTTGCCGCGCGCGAGTTTTCACTTTGATTGGATTGGGCTGGGCTAGCTTGGAGAACTACGTTGAGCGCGAGATCAGCCTTCCAAGGCACGACAGTCCCAGATTGACCAGCGTCGAGCGCGTCCAGAACATCGGTAAACGCGATGATGGCTGGTGCCGTGATTCGGCGTTTGGATCGTGCTGGTATCACTTGATCGGTCATTGTCGAAGCGTCGACGGTACCTTCAAGGAATGGGCCTTGGGCGAGCTCGTCGCTGGTCGCGGTCATTGAGTATGCAAGTGTTTCTATGGATAGATCGCGCGCGGTTGGGTTCTTCACGTCAATATCGACAGCGAGCGTGACGCCATCGAGAGAGAGGTCAACCAGGCGAGCGCCGACCAGCGTCGCGGTTGGCTTGCCACCAAGAGAGTTGCACCCTGCGAGCACGAGCAAAAGAACCAAACCCACAAGGACCGTCGTGGTGGCGTGTGCGAGTCCAGAGATGCGGCGAGAAGCGAGCGTGAGCATGCCGAAAGGGTATGACATTGATTACGCGGGCAATCCTGCATGAATAGCGCGCACAAAAAAGCCTTGGGCTACAACATGCAAGCAACTCGCTGCATCGAGTGATTTCCCCTATGAAACATGAACGTACAAGAACTAACGGACACATTCGACACTGTTGAGTATCGTGTCAATCAGACTGGCTAGTCACTTGGCTTTCTCAAGTTTGAACATCAATTGTTGCCAGAATGGGCGGCTGCGCACCCCGATAAGAAAGTCGTACGAGTTAGGAACGAAGCGAAGCGCAGTAGGGAAGTATCGATCCCAGTTGACGCACGGGTGTAGATGAACCTCGGCACGAGCAAAGCCTGCAGCTTGGGCGTGGTGGCGAACCGTCGAGATAGTGTTAAGGAGGTATACCGCTGGATACTCATTGAATTCGCCAACGGTCGCGCCGACAGTTTTTTTCAGTCTGGTTGCTTGGAGTGCCCTAACGGTCCATGAGAATGGGTGCCTGCCATGGGGCGTTTGGGAGTAGTAGACGCCACCAGGTTTAAGAGCACGGTGGATAGCGGTAAGGAATGCGGTTGGATCGAAAACATGTTCGACGACATTGACAGAAATTGCCGCGTCGTACGCGCCCGCCGGGACATCAGCTTTTTCCAGGGTTGAGTTCCACTTGTTAATCAGCCGTGTGTTGGACAGGACTCCCGGGTCTGGGTCTACGCCATCGAGCGAGCCAAACTTGTCGTAGACGATCGGATACCACGTTGCGGTAGGACAAACGGCTCCTGCCCCAGCATCGAGAACTCGGCCACTGATACGCGGGTCTTGGGCGATCAATTTGGCGTAATACTCGGCGTGTGCGTCTCGCTGTTTATTGAGAAGTGCGTAGTTTCCTGCGCAGGATGGTTTAGGGCCGATGATCAGTTCCATGCGTTTCTACCCTTCGCGTGCAGGTTGAAGCCGATGAATGATGGCGAGAATATATGGCCCCGACCTGACCTTCTACACTATCTTCATAATATCAAGTTATTCGAAAAGGGTCATGACTAGCTGAGCGGGTGCGTGCGGCTGAGCATAAGCAAGACTTTGTGGTTGTTTTGGCCATGGTATTTCAAGCGGAATACGCATTCTTTGACTGCAAGTAAAATGTGCTTGGCTTCATTTCTCCGAACCGAGCCGGTCGTGTTTTGGCATACCTCTAGAAGCCCATGACGATCCAAATGGCTGTTGATGTGATTGCCACTGATGATGCGACTACTGAACTCGTTTGCTGAATAACGACTCGTGCGTGTTTCTTGTGGCCCATGCAACCAGGCTGTCGTAGCTCTTGAATCTTTCGAAGTGGATGACCAGCGAAAGTGCACTACACCGCGTATCGCGGGCAAGATCGTCGGTTTTGTACAATCTTCGACGGCCTCGGTGTAGACCTTGCCGCGTCGTTTACAAATGCCAAAGACGAACGTATTTTTTCCAGCTCCACTATGCGCCTTGTTCTTGACGCGACGCGGCCCGAAGCTTTCGTCGAATTCGACGGTGCCACGGAAACGACGTTCAAGCTCGCACGCCTCGGTCATGCGTTCGTGCAAACAGGCGAGGAAAGGGGTTCGCGCTGTTGCGGTTGAGGCCGCAGTTACCAACAAAGAGCTGCGCGATCTGGACCGTCGTGAGATCGGAGGCTACGTGACGCAGGAACCTACGAAAACAGTCTCTGAATCTCGAGAACGGACGACAAAGAGATTTTTCGCTGTAAACAAACTATCCCGGAGCATCCGGAGAGGCTCTTATAGTCATGACCATTTATTCTTACTGCTACAGCAGAGCAAGACTCACAAGTGTCGATCTAGCGCAAGCCACGTGCGCGACCTTTGTATACTAGTGAGAACACTGTATCAATTCGGACATTTCCAGCGTGTCTCTTCGGGGTTTTCTTTAGATGTGCATCGGAGAGTTCCGTCGACCGAGAAAAACTCTACACATCAGTTGCACATTCAAAACCGTGATGCACATTGAAGCCGAGCAACCTGATCGGCGCGTTTGTGCCGAGGCTCACACACATCACTCTCGCATGGGGGCATGGAGAAGTGAAATGTTGAATGTCCGTGGTATCGCTCCCGCCTTTGTTATTGGTTTGCTTGTCCTCGCGGCCTCCTCGGCTAGCGCGGCGAACGTGCGTGTAGTTCACGCTTCTCCCGATGCTCCAGCAGTTGATGTCCTGGCCAATGGCGGCGTGCTCTTCGGCAATGCCGCCTTCACCCAGGCTACCAACTACGCGGCTGTTCCTGCGGGCAATTACGCCATCGGGATCAATGTTGCAGGTACCGCGACCACTGCTTTTAGCACGAACCTTGACGTTCCCGCTACCGGCGACGTGACGATCGCGGCCATCGGTCTGCTTGGCGGTTCACCCGCCTTCACCCTCCAGCCCTACATCGACGATAACACGATCATTTTTGATCGTGCTCGCATCCGCTTTATCCACCTTTCGCCCAACGCCCCCGCAGTGGACATCACCACGATCGCTGGCGACATCCTCTTCGGCGACGTCACCTTCACCGAAAATGCCGGGTATATTTCCGTCCCCGGCGGCACCTATGGCTTGCAGGTTCGCCTTGCTGGCACGAGCAGCGTCGTCCTCGACATCGGCAATCTCAATGTCAACAACGGCACGGTCTATAGCGTCTTTGCCATGGGCCTTGTCGGTGGCTTGGGCGCGCAAGCTTTGAGCGCGGTTACCGTGGTTGATGCCATTCCTACCCCTGGGGCCCTCGCGCTGCTTGGTGTCGGCGGCCTGATCGCGGTTCGTCGTCGGCGTTAAGTTTGATTTCTTGCCTGATTCAAGCTCAGACCATCCAGATGTAGGGATGCGCAAGCCTCAGCCCATCCGCAGTTGGCATGTCTAGTGAGCCAAAATGAACACGTCGGCCCCGTGGTGGGGACGGCGTGCTTCTATGCGCGTAGCATCCTTCATCGTGGCAACGAAACATTACGAAATCATTGTGATCGGCGGGGGGCATGCAGGCGTTGAAGCCGCGTGGGCGGCTGCAAATTGCCTTGGCGGAAATCACTCTGTCGCGCTTGTCACGCTTGATCCAAGCAAAATCGGCGTCATGTCTTGCAACCCAGCCATAGGCGGCCTTGCCAAGGGCCAACTCGTGCGCGAGGTCGATGCGCTGGGCGGGCTCATGGGCCTCGCGACCGACGCCACGGGCATTCAGTTTCGCGTGCTTAATACGACCAAAGGGCCAGCCGTGCACGGCCCGCGTGCCCAGTGCGACAAGCACGCGTACGCCAGCGCGGTCCAATTGCTCATCGCGTCGCGTCCTGAGATTGAGGTAGTGCAAGGCAGCGTTGAAGCACTCGAAGTCGAAGATGTTTCATCAAACTTTCGTAGCGAAGCTTCGTCGCGCGTGCTGGGTGTGCGGATTGATTCCCTAGGCCTATCGCGCGTGCTTCACGCGAGAACCATCGTTCTCACGACGGGTACGTTCATGCAAGGGCTCATGCACTCGGGCCAAAGCATCGTCCCGGGCGGCCGCTTTGGTGAAGCCGCGGCTATTGGCATCTCAGACGCACTCAAGGACCTAGGCTTTGAGCTGGGGCGGCTGAAAACCGGCACGCCGCCACGCTTACTACGGTCGTCGATTGCGTGGGATCAACTTGTTGCGCAGTGGGGGGATGAACACCCAAGGCCGTTTAGCGTCCTGACAAATGAGTACGCGAAAGATTCGCATGCGGAAGCCAGCTCACTCGCGCCGAACCCTGATCGTGTTCGTGGGCATCGCGCAGGACACGACAAAGGAGCGGTCGCGCGGGCGCTAGAAACGTGGAAGCTCGCCGGGTTTGTCTCGCCGATCTTTCCAATGCTGCCCCAGGTTGAATGTCGCCAAACAAGGACCACGCACGCGGCACACGAGTTGATCCGCGCAAACCTTCATCGTGCGCCGATGTACAGCGGCCAGATCGAGTCCGCCGGGCCGCGCTATTGCCCGTCGATTGAAGACAAAGTGGTTCGCTTCGCCGAGCGTTCGCAGCATGGCGTGTTTTTGGAGCCCGAGAGCCACGCCGACAACTGGATCTACTGCAACGGCATATCCACCAGCCTTCCTGCCGACGTTCAAGATGCGATCGTGCGTTCGATGCCCGGCTGTGAAAGGGCGGAAGTTCTGCGCTATGGATACGCCGTCGAATACGACATGGTCCGCCCGCACCAGATTCGTGCCACGTGCGAAACCAAGCTTGTCGAAGGGCTCTTTCTCGCGGGTCAGATCAATGGCACCAGCGGGTACGAAGAAGCCGCGGCACAAGGGCTGATTGCCGGGTTGAACGCCGCGCGGCGCGTTCGCGGCGAAAGCGAAGTCATGCTCGGGCGCGAGCGCGCGTACATCGGCGTCTTGATGGATGATTTGTGCACCAAGACGCCCGTCGAGCCTTACCGCATGTTTACCAGCCGAGCCGAGCATCGGTTGTTGTTGCGTGCCGACAATGCGCCCGATCGTCTCACGGCTCTTGCCGATGAAGTTGGCCTGCTTCGCTTCGGCACTCTCGGTGCGATTCGCAAAGCAAGGCACCTCCAGCGCGAAGTAACCCTCTCGCTCTTGGGCGGCATCATCGATTCCAAAGAAACTCGCATCGAAGGTGTGCCTTTGGCTCGAAAGCTTGTCGATGCGACCTTTAATGAAGTAGGTTTGCGTGTGTTCTTGTGCGATCATCCGCGCGTGCGCGATTTCGAGAAAACCCAAGGCATCCTGATTTCGTCTGATGAGTGGACGACGGCTTTCGCCGACCGCAGATACGCGGCGTATGTTGCGCGTGAACGTCGCGTGATTGCTCGGCGTGCCGAGATGGAGCATCGCAAGCTCCCTGAAGGAATCGACTACACGAACTTGCCTCATTTGCGCAACGAAACCAGGCAAGCGCTCGTACGATTTCGCCCAGCTACATTCGGCCAAGCCAGCCGACTTGAAGGGATGACCCCGGCAGACCTTACACTTCTATCTGTTCTTCTGTCGAAACCAGCGCACGCGCGCGGGCTCGTAAAGCTGGACGAGCCTTCGAGCACGCACACAATCCTCCAAATCGAAGGCGATTCCCTGGCATCACAGGCAGATATTTCTATCGATGAAGGGCCTTGATGTTCTCTTTGCTTTCGTCAATTCATTGCTCTGCGCCACAGTTTGAACCACAATTGGGACCGCTGTTCTTTCACACGCTCGCTTCGGGTTCGGGCATGCTCCTAGCCGTTCAACTCCTGGCGATTCTTGGCGCCGCAGCCGCCGTCGCGACCATTTTTCAACGCCTCAAGCTCGAAGCCATACCGGGCTATTTGGTCGCGGGCATCTTGATCGGCCCAGGGCTATTGGGTCTTGTTGGCGACATGAATTCGGTCGAGCAGGTGTCGTCGGTCGCCGTCATATTGCTGATGTTCGGCATCGGCTTGCAACTTGACGTTTCGAGCATACGACGAGGCCTGGTTCACGTTGTCGCCGTCGGCACGGCGTGCACGCTTATCTTCACCGGCGTCTGCTGGGGTGCACTCGTGATATTGGGGCTCTCCGTTCCGATCGCCCTCTTCCTCAGCATGATATTCGCGCTTTCTTCAACTGCGGTCATGGTCCGCGTCGTTGCCATGCGCCGCGAACTTCGCGCGGTCCACGCCCGCGTCGGCTTAGGCGTCAACATCATCCAAGACCTCTTTGCCTTGCTCGTGCTCGCGATTATTCCAGGTCTCGCCCGCTGGGCTAGTAGCGGCGCGGTCTCCACGAGCTCCGAGCCGATCATTGCTGGTGTCGGCCAATCTATCTACCAAACGCTTCCTGCCTGGGTAGAAACACTTGCTCGCGCAGGGATCGGCATGGGTGGCGTGACGCTCATGCTGGTCGTTGGTCGCTTCATCCTGCCTCGGATCTTGTCGCAAGTAGCGCGCACTGGTTCTGGAGAGTTGATGCTGATCTGCTCGGGTGCGCTTGCCTTCGGTGCGGCGGGTCTTACCACCTTGCTTGGCTTTAGCGCTGAAATGGGCGCGTTTCTCGCGGGGTTCTTGCTCGCTACGACACCCTTCAGGTATCAGTTAAGTGGCATGCTTTCGCCGATGCGCGACCTCTTGATGGCGATCTTCTTTGTCGCCGTCGGGATGAAGGTTGATCCTAGTTCGCTGATGAACGATTGGTGGATCATCGGGCTTGGCGCGATGGCCATCATCACGCTCAAGGTTGTAGTCAATAGCGCATGTGGCTGGCTCGCTGGGATGTCCGCGCCCTCTGCCTTTTTGATGGCGGTCTACCTCGCCAGCGCGGGCGAGTTCGCGCTGGTCGCACTCCAAGCCGGTTCTGACGCAGGACTTCTCACCCAACGAATCCAAGATAACGCCATCGGTATCGTGATCGTGACGTTGATCGTGCTCCCACTCTTGATCGCGCCAGCACACTCATGGGCCAAACGTCTCGAACGAATAAGGTTGTCCCCGCTGACGCGCTCAAAGGCGCTGCGCGATGTTGCCAATGCGTCCAATCCGCAGCAAGCCAAGCCACACACAAGCGACTCGGATGCGCCTGCCCAAACTTCTCCCCAGCCGCCAGCACGTCGCGTGATCATCGCCGGGTTTGGTCCGGTGGGCCGCACGCTCGCGGACCGTTTCGCTGTCAAGGGCATCGATGTCACCGTGATCGAGCTCAACCCGCGCACCGTTGAAAGGCAAGCTTCGCTAGGTCGGCACATCGTCTATGGCGACGTCACCAACCCCGAAGTCCTCGAATCCGCAGGCTTGTTCGAGGCCGACGCGATGCTCATCACCATTCCCGATGAAGAAGCAATGTTTAGGTCGGTAAGCGCGGCCCGCGCCCTTGCGCCAGATTTGTTCATCGCCGTGCGCACCAATTTCCTGAGCAGCTCGTTCAAAGCGATGCAGCTTGGCGCCGACTTGACCACCATCGAAGAAGTGGTGACCGCTCAAGCCATGGAGCACGACGTGCTTCGCGCGCTGGGCAAACGTTCCGCGACTACAACGCCCAAGGCACTCGACCATCAATCCGCCGAGCATCCTGTCAGCCCATCAATCTCTCACCCGCCGACAGACAACTCTTCACAAATCGCGCCCTAAGACCGCCTTCAGTCGAATCAATCCTTCAGTTGACGCAGTTCATCTCGCAAGATTGCCGCAAGCTCATAATTTTCTTTCACCAGCGCCTGCTGCAAACGCTCTTGCAACTCGACACGCTGGCTCACTGGCTCCTTCGCCGGTGCAAACGCGGCTCGCATTTCGCGGAGTGTCTCGACCTCGGGCGAATCCTCGAAGGCTTTGGGGACGCCACGCTCCGCGAACCACTTCTTGATCGTGTCCAAACCTTCATCGATGGCGAGCACTGCCGCAGTTGGCTCGTCGCTTTCGAGCGCCATCGCCGCGAGACTCTTGGTCCGCAGCACCAACAATTGGCCACGATACGGCTCAAGAATGTGCCGATCAGCCTCGTTTCGCGCCAGGTGCGAGCACATCGACATCACACGCAGGTTGCGAACCGCATCTCGCAACGCTCGCGAATATTCTTCCGCCGCTAAGCATGCGATGCTTCGCTGCACGTACTGTGACGCCTCTTCTCGTAACGCGTTGCACTCTTCGCCCGAAAGCGTGAAGAGGCGTTCATCGTCCGGGTTGGCCGGCTCGTGCGAGCCATCGTCACTATCCGGCGGCGGTAACCCAGATCCCGCACGCATCCGATCGCGAGGCAGATCTGCCGATGAATCGGTTTGGTCCTTGCGATTGGTTGCACCTGGAAATCGCGGCGTCCCTGATGACGGTGGCGTGAGCTTGCGCGGAGAAGTGGGAGGGGTGTTGGGCCCTGCTGTTTCGCCACCGAATGATTCGCCGGACTTGTCAAGCCCCTTATCGGATTCCTCTTGACTGTCCGAACGTTCTGGCTGATTTGGTTTGTTTAGTTTGTTCAGCTTGTTCGGCTTGTTTGGCTTATTCGACTTGTCATCCGGCGTAAATCCTTCGCGCCGATCACCTCGCCCAATCCCAAACTCGCCAAACCCGCGCGGCGACGAACCAGGACCTGCTCCACGTCCACCAGAAGGCGGCGGCGCAAAGGGCGAACCAAACTCGCCATCGAACGAGTCGGGGCCAGAGTCATCAGGGTTGGCTTGATCATGCGCCATCGCTGCTCGTTCTTCCAGATAATCAAGAAGGCTCTCAAAGCCATAGGGCCGCTCGCCATCAGGCCGGCCGTCGGCGTGCATCTGAAGAATGCCCAGATCAAGGCGCACTTGTATGTGCGTCTCGCCCTTGGCGGTTTCGACAAGCCGAGCAATGATCTTGCCGGGCTCATTAGGCCATTCGTTCATGATGAGGCTGATGTCGTGTGTCATGACGTTCGAGCGTAGCGAATCGATGTGGAAGTAAAGCAATCGTCGGTTCAAGAAATTACTCTATCCACACAGTCTATGGCTCGTTTATTGTTTCTGCGAACCCTGCAACATTCAATAACACAAATCGGCGAACAGACTTGACACCCGAACACGGAGTATGTACATTCTTGTGAACCGGGCGCGAAACCCCGGGCGCGAAACCCCGGGCGCGAAACCCCGGGAAATTTACTCTGGAGGATCGCGATGTTTTTATTTCTGCTCAGAACAATCGTTGTGTTTGCATGCACGTTTGCAATGTCCGCACTCGCTCATGCTCAGGTGGTTTTGCCTACTTCCACACAGATCAATGACATGCAGAACACGATTGGTGCAGGTTGGGGTGTCGTCGGGGAAGGTCGTGCGCTTGCCTACGAGCCAGCAAACAAGCGCATGGCGTTTGTTGCGCAAAAAACAGCCGCAGAAGACATCGTT
Source organism: Phycisphaerales bacterium (assembly GCA_038240875.1). Lineage (GTDB taxonomy): Bacteria > Planctomycetota > Phycisphaerae > Phycisphaerales > UBA1924 > JBBRGG01. The sequence continues at coordinate 39,467 of JBBRGG010000003.1, forward strand.
TGGCACAAGGCAATTCTCGCTGACGCTGCTGATCTGCCCGAAAGGAATTTGGCTGCCGTAGGCCGTCTGTCAACGCCGAGCACTGATGTACTGACTTTTTCAATGGTGGTCATATACGAAATCGAAAATAACTCGACGACGACGCGCTTTGTTGGATTGCAAACTGATTGGTACGTGCTCAGTGGTGCTACGCGTTTGCTCTTTTCAGTAGTTACTCCTCTAGCTCTCGAACCAACTGCATCTGCCGAAGATTGGGCCAATCTACTTGAACATCCGTATGTGTCAGCTCTTCCTATCTTCGCAACGCCCACTACACCATGCGGAATTTGCCAGCAAACATGTCATGCTGCGTACAGATTCTGCTTGGCTATCGGACAAGTCAACTTCGATAGCGATTCGGAACTTTGCTATATTGGAGCAGCAGCGGCAGCTATTTTATGCACTGCGTCAGGACCATGGACTCTTGCATGTTGGATGTTGACAGCTATCGGGTTGGATCAGTGCTTAATACATGTTGGTACCGAATTCGAACTCGCGACAGCAAATTGCACTTTCGCGCACGCATTATGCCTTGCTGCTTGCCCATGTCCATAATCAACCCAAATAGACTCCGAAGAGACGCAAAGCTTTGGCAGGCTGCCACTTGGTGGCCAATCGTTCTCATCCAAGTATTTGGACTTACTTTTATCGCCTTGGGAACGCCTTACGGGAGAATGCTCGGAAAACAGATTTATTTCGCGTCCATTTGGGTCGCACCTCTTTCATTCACTTGTGCGTGCATGATGTTCTACACCCGTTGGCGTCTACGACGCTTGTTGAAGGATCCACTCATCTGCAAATACTGCGGCTATCCCCGCATGATCGGCAAGAATTGTACCGAATGTGGCAAGTGATTCGATCTTGATCTGACTTCATGTCCAAATCGAGTTCTTCTAGTTAAACCCATGCACGCCATGGGCTTTTTTGCATTCAAGCAGCAAACCTTGGGAGTTGCATCTATCAAGTAATTCAACAGAACCACATTCGCAGCAGCCCGCCCCGAAACAGCTCGATTGTTATCGCTTTGCGTTCAGCTAGGCACTTCCTCAATACACGCAAGCAAATTTGACACAAGAGGCACACAATTTCTTTCAAGAGGCGATAACTCGTTCCAACGTGTTAAAATGAGTAGTCGTAGGTTCGATAACCAAATGCATTTCGCGTGTCAAAGTATTCATCTAGCCTTCGCGCAGG
>JBBRGG010000004.1:0-40079 GCA_038240875.1 Phycisphaerales bacterium
GCTCAGTTGGTTAGAGCACCGGGTTGTGATCCTGGGGGTCGCGGGTTCGAGTCCCGTTAGCCACCCTTTTTGCCTTAGGACAAGATTTGTAGTTGCGTTGCGATGCTCAGGCTGCGGTGCGGATTCGCCTTGGGGTGGAAATGCCGATCCGCCAGGGCGCGATGATCCGCACGCCATGGGCTCGGTGCAGCAAACGACGTCGAGCCCACGCGTCAAGCAAAGGCCCCGGCGACAACGTCGCGATTACCTCGGCTTGCGCGGGCTCGCCTTGGGGAACAACACGTACGCCCAATTCTTCGAGTGCAACGCGCACGGCCCACGCATTTTTGCCTTCGTCGACGAGCGTCGCGGTCTCAAATGCTTGACGCGCATACGCCTCGGCGAGGGCGTCACGAGCCGCGGCGAGCCCAGTAAATCGTGCCCAGGTTGCTTCGTCCATTGGTGTGCGCCGCTGAGATCGCAGCGTTGCGCGAGCTTCGAGTAAGCCTTTGGCGTAGCCTTGGAGAGCATTTTCTTTTTCGGCTATCGCGCGATAGCGAGCGCGGTTGCCACGCAGTTCGTGCATGCGTGAATCGTCAGGTGCGTAGCGCTGCGCGACCCATGAGTTGTTGCGGATCAGGCGTTCAACGATGAGGTTCATGTTGCGATTACGCGAGTCTTTGGCGTGGCGCACGCGAAAGCGAGGATCAAAGCGGACACGCTGGCCTTGCATGAGGAGCTTGGCGGCGAGGTCGTATTCCTCGACGTAATACGAGAACGCTGGGTCGTAACCGCCCGCATCAAGAAACGCACGACGACGGATCGCGACGCCACAGCCGATGAAGACCTCGGGAAGGCCGCCACTCTCACGCATGTGCACGCCCGCGATGCGTTTGGGGAGAGAAATATCGGCGGAGACAGCGGCGACTTCCGGCGGCGTGGCGTTGAGCGCATGCAAAAAGGATGCATCGACCGGGTACGAATCGTCATCAAGCATGACGATCCACTCGCTACGCGTACTAGCGACGTTCACACCTTGGTTTCGGGCCGCGGCGCCGATGTTGGTGGTCAGACGGATCTCGCGTACAAGGATGTCGCCTTCGAGGCGCGTGGGAAGAACCGCGCGCTCGTCGCTGGCGTTGTCGATGACGATGACTTCGGCCCCGCCACTGGCTTTATGCGGGCCAAGCCGCGCGATCTCCGCGAGTGTGTCCAGAAGACGGCGAGGACGGTTACGAGTTGGAATGACGTAAGTAAGCATGGGAGAAAGAGAAGGCAAATGTGGCCAGTGGCGAAAGCATTGAAATGACACAGTGGCACAGTGACACAGTGACACATATGGAAAGGCAGAAGGCAAGAACGCGTGCTTGCAGTAAAGAGTCTGGGAAGTACGAGAGACGATTTCAAGCGGGAATGTAGAGTTGGTTTAAGAGTCAGTTTCAGAGCCAGTTGAAGCGACATTTCAGAATAAGTGTCTTGACCAGTACAAGACAATTTCAGATTTAGCTTGCACGTGTTTGCGAACGTAACACAGGCGCGCGTGCGCTCGCGTTCTCGTTCATCACGCCCAGAATTGTGTGCACCGCCTGTGCCTGCTCGGGCGCGTATGTCAAGTGCGATGCGTGTACGCGGGCAATGCACTTACGGATATCGTCGGAAGTAATCGGCGTGTTGCCCAATCGCTGCACCTGCGTCGCCGCTGCACACGCGCCGAGGAACGACGCCTGCACACTCGTTGCTCCCGCAGCGAACGCGAGCGTCATCGTCGCTAAGAGTGCGTCGCCACAACCAAGCGGATCAAGTGCTATCGGGCAGAGCGCGGGCACGTGTGCGCTCGTCAGGCGGCGCTGCCATTGCCCTTGGTCGGATGCACTTTGCTCGCTCGCATGATTCTGCGATGAAGCAGCTTCTGTGGCCACGCCTGTGTGCAGCCGATCAAAGCAAATAAGCCCATCGGCACCCATCGTCACGCACAGGTGGCGTGTCCGCGTTTCATTCATCAAGCTCCACGCGACCATGCCCAGCCCCTCGGCGTGCGAATGAACCGCGTCGCGCAGTTCCGATTCGCTTGGGCTCAACAAGTCCATGTCGCGGAAGGCGCGAAGGCTCGAACGTTTGCCACTGACGTCGCCGGAAAGCACGCCGACATTGGGCCTAATGGCTTGGCACGCGCGGGTGAGCGACCTTGGCGTGAACAAACCCAAACCAAAGTCGGCGATGATCGCGGCGTCGGCGTGCGCCGAGAGAGAGCTGCCGGCGACTTCGGCGGCGAGTGCCGCGAAACGGTCTTGCTGCTGCGCGTCAAGCACGTACCGCTCGAGCAAATCTACCTTCATCATCTTCTGCGCGCCGACCAGGAATCGCTGTTTTTCCGGGATCGGCGATTCGACCGCCAACGAGACAACATCGATTCCCTCGGCGGCCAAACGCTCGCGCAGCATCAAGGACGAGTTGTCGCTGGGCAAAGGCATCACCAACGTCGCGTGTGCGCCTAGCGCCGCGGCGTGCCTTGCGAGCACCATCGCCCCGCCGTCATATTGGCGAGCTTCGAGCGGACGCAAGGTCATGATCGGGCTTTCGCCCGCGACCTCTGGGCGATCGCAGAGGATGTAGGTATCGATGATGGGCTCGCCAACGATGACGATCCGCTTGCCACGCATCTGCGAGATGATGCTAAAGAGCGCGGGGCCAGCGAGCGAGTCGAGTCGCGAGAGTTCGGCGAGACGCTGGGCGTATGGATCTACCGACCGTTCCATCGCCGCTATGAGCGCAGTTGAACTGAAGACAACGTCGCCGGAAGAAAACACGACGCGGCCGCCATGCTTCTCAACAACAGCACGTTCAGCTTGGAAACGCGGGTCGCGGTTGCGCTCGTATTCCTTGCCTTTGACATAGACATCGGGCTGTGCGGCTTCGAGCAATTCGACCGCGGTAGGCTCTGCGGCGATATGAACGTAATCGACGAACTCAAGAGCCGCAAGATTCTCGGCACGCAGCTCTTCGGGGATCAGCGGACGGCCTTGGCCTTTGTTGATGAGGCTGTCAGCGGTGACAGAAACTAATAGCGCGTCGCCCAGACTTTTGGCCTGACGCAGATGGCGGACGTGCCCGGGGTGCACGATGTCGAAGCAGCCATGGCAGACTACGAGGCGAACGCCCTTGGCGCGAAGATCTGCTCGCAGGCGAGCAATATCAGCGCGCGAGAGCAGCTTCCCGAGGGTTCGAACGCCAGAAGTTGGGCCAGAAGTTGGTTCGGGATACGAGTTGTGGTCTTTGGGCGGGTTCACGCAACGGTACACATCGGCCAAAGTCGGCTGATTTCATCGACCTTTGTGCAAGCTGTTTCGTTTGGAGTAAGAAATTGCATGGGCGCCATTGGCGGCACCGCGAAGTAGCAGAGGTTTTGTGCAATTATCGCAGACGAGTAGAAGTTGTCGATATACAACCGTGTCTCCAAACACCAAGCCAATCCCGACCAAGTCACAACCTGAGTCGTCCGCTGCGCGAGGAGCCATCGTCGATTCCCCACCTGCGGCACACGCAAAGCCGCCGACGACCATGCAGGAACTCCTGCTACTGGGAAATACTCCGGGCAAGTCGTGGGATTTTCTTGCGCACGCGCAAGGTGCGACGCAATATTTTGCGCAGTTTCCCGCGTTGCGGTTTCTTTTCGCAGCGAACTTGGCTCAGGTGCGCGTACCAGAATTAGCACTCGAACAACTCGTGGCTTTGGGGCATGATGCACAGACACACCCCGATGTCGTCGCGCTCCGAACCGCAATCGAGGCAATCGCGCCCTCCAAGCCTGCGCCTAGCACTTGGACGAGCGCGTGTGCGCGGGTCGAAGCAGCCTTGGGCGTGCGCATGCCCGTGGTACTTCGCGCTGCCTTGCACGAACTTTCCGAACGTAGTCCAGGTTCTACTTCCGCAGGTAATTTCGATGGCCAGCCTTGTGATGTCTTTCTCGCCTCTGATGGCAACTTGATCCTGCGCGATGCCGCGAATCCAGAGACGAATCCAAGTACCACGACCTGGCAAGACCCGACGAACTGGGCCGCACTCGCCGACGTTACTCGCGCAATTGCCCCCTGGGTACCCAAGCGGCAAGGCGGCACAAGTCCTGAGATCGGCTTCACGTTCCCGGTCGTCGTCGATGGCGCGCTCCCGCCTTGCGTGCTCGCGCGAATTTGGTACGCAACCAGCGAGCCTTACCTCGGGCACACGCCCCGGATCTTCTGCGTCAACACGTCGGCGTGGGAATGTGCAATCGGCCTGGCGATCCTCGCGATGAACACTCGCGTAGGAAAAGCACGTGAAACTTCATTGAATTTGGATGATTCGTGCGAGCGTGGTGCACTCCTCTCGGATCCACGCGTGGTCTTTCTCGTAGGTCCAGAAGCTCAAGCACAGCTGCGGTCGGCACTCACCGAGCACATCGAAGTAGCGATGCCTTTGACCGTGGTCACGGCTCCATTGTGCAAAGCACACACGCAAGCCGCCCTGATCATTCAAGAAGCCCGCACGCTGCAAAGTAACGCGCGAGGCGAGATTGCTGAAGCACTCACAGCGCAAGCGGCCTCTCGCACCAGCGCCTACTGGAAAGAACGATTGCTTGATGCGCTTTCGCCCACAAGCAATCAGGCCAACCAGAGCGACACGAAAATTCCACGCGAGCGCAGACGCATTCTCATTCCCACCAGCAGATACACGACCTATCTCCAGCACGCTGCGCAAGGCCTCGCTGTCGCATTTGAGCACGCGGGCTTCGATGCCTTTGTCTCAATCGAGCCAGATATGCACAGCGTCTTTGATCCGCTCGCTCGGCTCAAGGCGATGCACGACGTGAATCCCGACATCGTTGTTCGCATGAATTCGCCACGCATGCATGGCGTGGACGCGGGGCTTGAATTGGCGATGCGCGTGCCCACGGTGTGCTGGGTGCAGGACGCGATGCCTCATTTATTTGACCACGAGCTTGCACAGTCGATGGGGCCGATGGACGTGCTGGTTGGTTGCCGCGTGCCAGAACTGGTGCGAAGCTTTGGGTATCCGGCAGAGCGCAGCGGCGCGATGCCGGTGGTCGCCGATGAATCTCGGTTTGGCGTGAAGAGCTTTCAACACGAACGCGCACACGAATGCGCACGTGAAGTCGCACGTGAAGTCGCACGTGAAGTCGCACGTGAACTCGCACGTGAAGTCATGGACGGAGCCCAGCGTGATGATCTCACCTGCGAGATTGCCTACGCGAGCCATCACGCAAAAACACCGCTGGAATTGCACCATAAAATCGTACGTGAATCGCCGCCAGAAGTTGGCCCGATCTTGGAACGCGTGTATCCCTTCGCTCTCAAGTACGCGAAGGATCCATTTGGATTGCCCTTAAAGGCGTGGCTGCGCGAGCGGGTGCGTGACGCGCTGCGCGATGAGATGGGCATCGAGCCCGACGCCGCGACTGTGGCAAAGGTGCACAATTCCTACGCATTGGCGATTGCCGACCGCGCTCTACGCCATGAGGTGCTAGGCTGGGCCGCGAAGATCGCTGAGGCACGCGGCTGGCGATTCTCCATCTTTGGCAACGGTTGGGACACCCACCCCACGCTTGCACGCTACGCAAAGCCCGCGCTCGCGCACGATACCGATCTCGCGCTGAGCTACGCACAGGCCAAAGTCCACTTACACATGTCGCACCATGGCCCTTTGCACCAGCGCGTCTTTGAGTGTGCGCTCAGTGGCGGGTTACCTTGCGTGCTCGTCACGCCATCGTTTGTTTCTTCGCTCGTTGCCTGGTCCAATTGCGAGGCGCTTGAAACCACTCATTCAAATTCGGCGGCTAGTGGAATCCAAGTCGGCACGCCCGTGGCAAATCACTGGGCATCGTTGGCGTCGTGTGCCGCGATGCAGCGACTATGCGTGACCGATCACCCGTGGTATCCGCGCGAAGGTAAAGCGGTATACGCCTTCCCGAAAGATCGAATCGCCGACACGGAATCCGCCGCGGGCGACCTCACGCTTGCGCTGTGCGAATCTGCATTTCGCGATTCGGCGAACCTGGAACGCGTTGTCGAACGCGCCTGCGAAAGCACATCGAATTGGCGTTCAAGCGCATCGAGCGCGATCTCAACGCGCGTTCGCGCAAGGCTCACGCACGCCGCCCTTGTTGATCTTGTGCGCACGCTCATGCGCGGCGCAATCGAAGCGACGTAAGAGATTTCATACGCCGCGCGGTCACGCATAGAACCGGTACACACGCACACCCTTATCGCGCAAGGGTTGGCAGCGTTGGTAGATCGCTTCTTCGTGCACATCGCTGCTGATCAAGACCGCGTCGCTATCGCTGAGCGATTCAGGCCTTGCAACACGCACGCCGTTTGGCAGCTTTGTGTCCAGCGAGGCATAGTCATCAACAACGCCGACGATTGTGGGCCAACCGTCTTTGATTCTCCTTTCCGAATCGTGCTGCCACATGCTTAAAAGCCTGCGTGTGTGCCGCCCCGCGCCAAAGAGCCAAAGGGAAGTCGCGCCACCGCGAGCCAGATCGTTTGATAGTTCACGTGCAATCGTGCCCGCTACTTCACGAACTCGCGACGCAAAGCACACATTCTCGGCGACCTCCGCCCGTACTCGCTTCGCTGCTCGCACGCGTAGTAACGTATCAATGGCTTCTCGCGTGGGTTTAGCCGTAACCCCGTGCGTCGCGTGCATGATCGCGCGAAGAAGTCCATCATCTTTTTGATCAGGTTCGCCGTTTGGACCTGGTTCACTCTTGAGATCTGGTTTGCCATTTGAGTAAGCGTGGGACTCGGAAGCACCAATTGCGTATTCCGCCGCAATTGCGCATAGCGCGTCGTGCTGAGCGCTGCTCGCGCCAAGACTATCCAGTGTTGGCAGTTTCGCAAAGGCCTTTGCTCGCGCGCGAGCCGCATAAAAGGCTTGTAGCCGCTGGCCATCAAGGCTCGGCGTGCTCGCGCCGCCATTGCCACTCCAACCACCAATTGCGCCCGCGCCAGCCGAATGACGCAGCCGATGCCGATACAGCATCGCCGGGTGCGACACAATCTCACACTCTTGAGCGAGCCGCAGCCAAAGGTCATAATCCTGCGCCCGCGCGAAGCTCTCGTCGTACCCGCCCACGGCTTTGAGCGCACTGGCTCGAAGCAACGCCGACCCATGCGCGTACGGATTCTCCCAAAGCAAATGCCACGGCGCGAGCGACGAATCGTGTACCGCGTCGTACGCGCACACGCGCGCGTCTCTCGCGTCTACGCTCTCCCACGCACAAAAACACGCACCTGCATGTGGATTTGCTTCGAGCAGAGCAAGCTGCAGTTCAAGCCGATTCGCCGGGCACCAGTCGTCGGCGTCCATACGCGCGATATACATCGCTCCTGATTCTTGAATCACCACATTTGCAGCCTTGGCTAGGCTCGCCTCGGTAAGCTCGCGCACGACTACACGCGGCACCACACTTGGCACCACACGCGAACCATCTCGCTGGCTTTCTCCTTCGTTTCCACGCGCTCTTCGCGTTCCCGCCCGCATCGCGATGTCAATTGCGGTTGCTCGCGTCGCGGCATCGCTGCCATTGAGTACGAGCCAAAGCGTCACGGAAACCTTCTCCGATTGCGTGAGAGTTTGCTCAAGAATGCACGCCGCCGCTTCGCGAAGCGTGCCCGCGTCGCGATACACCGGCATCGCCACGGCGATCGATATAATTGCCGCATCGGCGTTGCCTTGGTTGACCGTTGCGTTGAGTTTGGGCGCTGGAGTTAACATGGCGTGTATTAGATCGGTTAAATCTGCCTCGCAGCCTTATTCATAGCGATCTTCTAGGCGAGCACCCTCCCAACGCACCGCACCCCACCACCACCCCGCCTCACTCTCTCCCCGGCAAGCACTCCAAACCAGAAAGTGTGGCGTCATCGGCCTTGAGGTCGATGCAATCACATGAAACAGCAAGGCCAACTCCTCGAATCTGCCACTTCAAACGCCAACGCCCGGTTCTTGTATCCGATCCCTGCCGCGTACACCAATCGTGCTGGCAAGGCTATCTACATCGCCACCAAATACGCATCGATCCTTGGCGGTTCCGTTCTTGATGTTGGCTGCGATGAGAAGCAACTTTCCAAGCTCATTCCATCAACCGCCACGTACCTAGGCATCGACATGAGCTCTGCTGCCGACATTGTCCTCAATCTTGAAGATGCAAAGCTGCCCCTCGCCGACCGCGCAATTGACACAGTGCTCGCGTGCGATGTGCTGGAACATTTGGAACAAATACACGCCGTCTTTGATGAGTTGTGCCGGGTTGCGAAGTATCGCGTGATCGTCTCGCTACCCAACCCAATGCTTGCCTTCATGCACGCCCTTGCTCATGAAGATATTGGCGAGCGCGAAGGCACAAACAAAGGCCTCAAGTACTATGGCTTACCTGTCGAGCGCCCACGCGACCGCCATCGCTGGTTCTTTAGTAGTGAAGAAGCTCAGCGATTTGTCCGCGAACGAGGCAAGCTCAACGCCATGCGAATCGAACAGCTCGACTTTGAAGCCTATCCCGAACCGCCCCCATACTTCTCGCGTTCGGGGCGTGTGCTTTCTAACTCTCCAACGTTTTCTCAAGGCACAATGTGGGCCGTTCTGTCGCGTACTTAAACCATTGAAAGGTCTTTGATCGGGTATTTCCTCATCTTGATACTACACATTCCACATGATTTCCGGACGCTTGGCTCAGTGTTGGCGATTCTGGTGCCGATAAGGAATGGTGAAGTAGGGGAGTCGATGTCACACGTCGCACGCTTTACGCGGCACGTTTGCCACACAGCACGAGATCGAGCCAATGAGCCAACGCATCGCGGACAATCTAATACTCGTCTTCACCGCTGGCGTGTCGCTGGAGCACTGGCGCGACTCGGGCCTGCTCACGCGCGAGTGGGCTTTGTACCGCGCGATCCTCGCCGATGGTTGGTACGACCAGCTCGTCCTCGTAACCTATGGCAACGCGGGCGACGTCAAAGTTCTCGACTCGATCCTCACCCCCGAAGAACTCATCAAGGTCAACATCGTTTCCAACGAACGCTCCTTGGGCGGGCGCGAATACGCCGCCTCTCTCTCCGAACGTGTGCGAAGAATCATCGCGCCAGGCTCGACTAATGTCGTTAAAACTAACCAAATGCATGGCGGCGACACGGGTCTCACAATCGCGCAAGATCTCAAAGCCGCCGGTCACGACTGCGCCCTCATCGCGCGTGGTGGCTATCTCTGGTCACGCTTTGTCGCACACGAACTCGGCCCATCCAGCCGCCAGGCGATCCAAGCCTCGCTTCGCGAAGGGCTCCTCTGTCGTGACGCAGACATAATCGTCGGCACAACGGGCCGCATGATCGAAGACCTCGCGTGGAAGCACGAACTTGATTCCGCGCGGATGATGCTCGTCCCCAACTTTGTCCTCGTTGATCATCCGATTTCTCGGGTTTCTTCACGTACCAAAGGCCTATTGCTCTACGCCGGGCAACTCGTCGCTCGTAAGCGTGTCGATATCCTCGTACGTGCAATCGCGATGATCCCCAAGGAACTGGGCGCGATGCTCCACATCATCGGGTCTGGCCCATCGCAAGTCGGGCTCGAAGCACTCGCCAAAGATCTTGATGCTCCCGTCAAATTCTCGCAGCGCATGGCCCACGAAGACCTCCTCGCCGAAATGGGCCGGTGCTCCGCGTACGTTCAAGCTTCGGACCTTGAAGGCCATCCAAAGACCGTTCTCGAAGCGATGACCACCGGCGCGCCCGTAATCGTTGCCGATACACCTGGCTTGGGCGGCGTGGTCCGCCACGGCGCAACCGGACTTAAAGTCCTAGGCGAACCAGCCAGTTTCGCGCACGCAATCGAAACACTCCTTGGCGATGAAGATTGGCGCGACGTCCTAGGCACCACCGCAGCCCAAGTTGTTCGCACCGAGTGTGGCCTTCCCAAAATTCTCGAACTCGAACGCGAAGCGCACGTGCGAGCTTCCTCGCTTGCAGCGTTGCGGAGGCGAGCCCAGGAGCAGGCCGCGTGACCACCTCGAATCAAACCGGCGGAGCCGGCGCGAATCCAATCAATCCCACTCGCGTCACCGCCATCATCCCGGCTGCCGATTCTGGCGTCGCCATCCTCTTGCCTGTTGGCGGGTCTTCGCCGCTGGAGTGGACGATGCAAGCCGCACACTATGGCGGATGCGCCGATTGTATCGTCATCACTCGCGATGAAGCTGTTGCACGCGAAGCCCTGCGCATCGGCGTGTTGCTCAGCTTTCCCACCCAAATTTTCACCCCGCCGCTCACTCCAACCAACGCTCATCAACATCTCGCAACCAATCATCCAACCGATCAAGCTGCCCACCATGCAACCGCCAACGGCTTCGCCGCAGTCATCCTCGACCCTGTGCGTCCCTGGCGGCGCGACACCGACATCCGCGATGCTCTCGCACTGCTCCGCGAACCAGGCACACACGCCGTCGTTTCTGTCTCAGTAACAGTTTCGCTAGGTAGTCTTTCAAGCCATCTTGCACAAGGCTCCGCTCTTTCAAACCACGACGGCTCCATCATCGTGCTCGCCGCAGAATCCACACCTACCAAAGAAGCAACCAAAGCTGCGATCTCAATCAACGCAATTCAATCACTCACCCTTGATCGCGTTGCCAGCCTTCGTGCCGACGTTCCCGCCGAGCGCGATGCCCTCGACGCGCTTCTACGCGCCCGCGCTCGCGCTGCCGCTCTTGATCTCTTCGCTTCCATCCAACAAGTTGTCTTCGACTTTGATGGCGTCATGAGCGACAACCGCGTTCTAGTCATGCAAGATGCCACCGAAGGCGCACTCTGCAACCGCTCCGACGGCCTAGGCGTCGGCATGCTCAAAGCCGCCGGCATCCCCGCGATGGTAATGTCGAAAGAGAAAAACCCTGTCGTCGGCGCTCGCTGCGCCAAGCTCGGCCTCGAATGCCACCAAGGCATCGATGACAAAGCCCCCGCCCTCACTCGCCTGCTCGCAGAGCGTGGCATCAACCTCTCTCACGTCGCCTACGTCGGCAACGACATCAACGACGAAGCCTGCATGCGTTTGGTCGGCCTTCCAATCGCCGTCGCCGACGCCTTCCCCGCCGCCCTTCGTGCCGCCAAATACATCACCCGCGCCAAAGGCGGCATGGGCGCCGTCCGCGAAGTCATCGAGCTCCTCATCGAAGCTCGTTCCTCTCGCTCCAAAGGTGCCGCCCATGCTCGCAACTAAATCTCTCAATACACACAGCACGCCAATGGACCCAGCCGCCTTCTTCCTACCCATCGGCTACATCGCCCAAGCTCGCAACACCACACTCGATACCGAACGCGATCTCTCTCGCGAAGGCGCTTACTGGTCTCCCTGGCGAATCAAAGACGCCGCCCGTTGGCAAAAACACGTCTACGCCCTTGCTGGTCGCCTTGCGCAACAAGCTATTCACGCTAACAACTCAGCTCACGCTAACAACGCAGCTCGTGCCAACAACTCAGCACCCACCAACTCCTCTATCCAAATCCTCGACGTCGGCTGTGGCGTCTGCGTCAAGCTCAACCAGCATCTCATCATCCCCGGCGCAAACGCCACAGGCATCGATCAACGCTCCGCGCTCGACGCCGCTCGCTCCCTTGGTTGCAAAGCAACTCTCTACGAAGTAGATCTCGAAACCGCAAATCTCAACCTCAATCAACACTTCGACATCATCATCTGTGCTGATGTTCTCGAACACATCATCAACCCCGACAACACTCTCGCACTCATGGCGCGACACGCCGCCCCACACACTCGCGTCATCCTCAGCACACCTGAACGCCATCGCGAACGAGGCCGCGATTGCAATTCGAGCAACAAGCCCGAGCACGTTCGGGAATGGGCATTCGCCGAATTCGCCGCCTACATCAACTCTCGTGGCTGGCGCGTCCTCTCCCACCGCCTCTGCACCAAAGACGACGCACCCATCCTCCCCGCACGCGCGAGCGAACGCGCCTTCCGCGCCAGCCTCGCTGATCGCTCCCCACTCTGCTGCCAGGTAATTGTCTGCCAACCGCCTGCTTCCACAAATACAAGTACAGCCCCAAACCCATCTCCTAACCCAACTCCAAACCCAACTTCAATCACCACAACAAAGCTCGGAGATCGCCCATGAAACCAAGCCTCACATCCATCGGCGAGATCGCCCTAGGCAGCCATCACGCCCACGCCATCAATATCGTCAAAACCACCGGCGGCTTCGCTCGCCTTGGCTTCGATGTCACGCTTCTCTGCCGTGAACCACACAACATATCTACCCAAAGCGATAGCTCAATCGCCGCCGCACTCGCTTCCTATGGCGAGCCCTTCCTCCGCGTCGTACTCGAAACCCAAACAGCAAGCCACACGCCAGGTCTCACCACTCCACCGATCAACGTATCTGTAGACCACCTCGACGCCGCCTCACGCAAGCTCGGCCTCTGGGCCGCGCGCCAAACCAAAGAGCGTGCCGCCGACTGCGCCTACGCACGCCATTTCCACGCCGGCCTCGCCTGCGCCAAGCTTGGCATCCCTGTCGCCATCGAAACCCACGCACACAAAGGCGACCCTCGCGCGATCCTTGACGAAACCTTCGCCGCTTCACGCCGACCTGTCGGCTCATCTCCAGCCCAGCGTGGCGTCGCCGCCATCATCACCATCAACCAATCACTACGCAAGCATTACATCGCTCGCGGCGCACACCCTGATCGCGTCCACGTCGTTCCCGATGGCGTAGACACCCAGCTCTTCTCCCGCCCCAGGCACATCACCACCGATGCCACTTCAACTACCAAATTACTGACTCGAGATCACGCCGCAACCAACCAGCTCAACGCCGTCTACGCCGGCTCTCTCGCCGCATACAAAGGCATCGGCACCATCCTCGCCTGCGCCGCCGTTCGCCCCAACATCAACTTCCATCTTCTGGGCGGCAATCGCGTTGACCAATCTCGCGTCCACGCCATGATCGATCAACTCGGCCTTCGCAACGTTCACATCCAAGGCCGCGTTTCCCACGCCAACGTCCCGCCTTACCTCTGGGCCGCCGACGTTCTTCTTCTTCCGCCCAGTGGCAAAGACCCAAGCGCTCAGTGGACCAGCCCCGTCAAACTCGCCGAATACTTCGCTGCCCAACGTCCCATCGTTGCCTCACGCATCCCAGGTTTAATGAGCTGGGCCGACGACTCCGTCGTTCAATGGTTTGAGCCCGACGACGCCAGCGATATGGCTCGCGCACTCGACGCCGCTCTGAACGAAACCGATCGCGAACGCGTCGTCCGCAACATCAAGGCAATAACTCTCGCCGAAACTTACAGCTACGAACGCCGCGCTCAACAAATCCTCGCAACCCTGGGCATCGCCCTCGATGGTTCCAGGCTCGCCAGCCCTCTCGCCCCAGCACACGCGCTCGCACTCTCCCACACGCACCCACTCGAAGACCTTCCAAACACCCAGCGCCTTCGCGCCGCCGCAGGCCGGAGATCAGCGTGACCCTAGAGGCTTCCACTCTTCTCCCCGCACCCGTCCTCTTCGCGCTTCCCTGCGGAGCCTCGCTCGGTGGCGTCGTCGAGTGGACCCGCGCCGCAATCGCCGTTCTTTGCGACCACAATCACCCCGTAGGCGTAATCCTCCACGCGCCCCGCACTTGCGACACCCCCACGACCATCGCCTGGCCAACTGGCACCCACATCTTCGACCTCACCAACGAGCCATCGCTCGACTCGCCTTCGCTTCATTCTCCTTCACCCGATTCTCCTTCTCCCAACTCTTCTTCACCCGACTCTCCTTCTTCCAACTCTCCTTCCCTCAACCAATCCGCCTGGCAACGCATCGCTGATCGCTACATCGCCGCAATTCTAACCCTCCACTCCACCACGCAAACCCACGCGAACAACGTAACCCTTCAATTCCCGCCCGTCATCTGCATCCCTTCTCTCATCGGCGATTGCTATGGCTTATTCGCCCACGCCACCCGCACCCACGCCAACTTCATGCGCCTCGTAAGCCTCGTCCACTCACCCACCGCCTACGACCGCGCAATTGCTTCTCACTATTCCAACATCACCGCCGCTCTCGCCGCAGTCAGCCCTCTCGCCGCAGCCGCCCTTGCCCAGCGCGTCGCATCCACGCTCGCGCAATCACCCAACGCTCTCGCTCCTGATCTCGCTCCCAATTTCACTCACGCCGCTCCCGCCGTCCACGTCATCGAAGCTAGCGTCGAACCTATTCCAAAGCCCAATCGCGACAGCGGCGCAGGCCGCTCCCGCTCTCTTCGCATGGTCTACGCCGGCCGCCTTGATGCCCACGCCAAAGGCGTTATGGCCCTGCCCCACGTCGTCGCAACACTCGGCGCAATGGGCGTTCGCCATCGCCTGGCAATCCTCGGCGACGGCCCCGCAAAGCCTAATCTCATAGCCCAACTCATCCGCGCCAAAGCTCTCGGCGGCAAAGCACGCCTCCATGGCGTCGTCTCCCGCAATGAAGTCGCCCGCGCCCTCGCCTGGGCCGATGTCGTACTCCTCCCCTCTCGCTACGAAGGCCTCAGCATGACCCTGCTCGAAGCTCTTCGCGTGGGCTGCGTTCCCGTCGGTACCAGCGGCGCACTAGGTACCGGCGATCTCGCCGTCATACGCGATGGCCTCGAAGGCCTCATCATCCACGAGCCCGATCTCGCAACCCGCGATACCGATCGCGATCGCCTCATCGGCTCGTCCATCGCATGCGCCGCCGCAGGCTTAATCGAGCCCAATACACACGACAACGCCAACGCAACAAAGTCTACTCGTTCGCACCTCTCAACGATGCGCCGCGCCTGCATCACTCTTGCAACCACTCGCTTCACCCGCGACAACTACGCGCGCCAACTCATCGCCTTCATTACCGCCGCCGCCGCCGCTCCTGCCGCTACTTGGTCGCCCAACCGCCCATGGCGCTTCGGCGAATTCAGCTCTATCTACGGCTCCGGCTCAACACCCACTCACGCCCCAAAGCGAATGCACGCCCTGCTTTCCTCACTCCAAGGCTCTCGAGTCGCGATCCAAGGCACAGGCCGACACACTATCGATCTCCTCCCCATCCTCCAGCAACACTCCGCCACAATCGTCGGCTTCATCGACGACGATCTCGCACGCGTGGGCGGCACATTCATGAACCTCCCCATCGTCGCGCCCGACGCCGCTGTCGACTCGCTTCGCGCCACCGACATCGTTGTCAGTTCATGGATCCACGAAGCCGACGTCCTCGCGCGTGCAACCACATATTGGTCAAAGGGCATCCGCGTCCATGGCCTCTACGCCCACGCCTCCTCCCCATGCGCCAGCCCCGAAGACTTCCAAGCCGTCGCAACCCCAGCCGATCTCACTGCGGCGTAATCTGTTCCAGCTTTCGCGAATCCCCAGTATCTTGAAACGCACACTTTCTTGAATCCCATCGCAACACCAGGCATCGTACTTGCCATGGCACACGCTACAAAATCAACTCCCTCAGGCCTCCAAGCCTTCCTCCCCACAATCGATCGCACCCGCACCCGCGCCCTCACCATCGCGTCTTGGATCTTCCAAATCGCCTGCGCCGCGATCCTTCTCCAAACCCTGTACTTCAAGTTCACCGGTGCACCAGAAGCTAAATACATCTTCACCACCCTCGGCGTCGAACCCTTCGGCCGTATCGGCCTAGGCTTCGCCGAGCTCATCGTCGGCATCCTCCTCTTGATCCCTCGCACCGCAGTCCTCGGCGCAATCGCCGCCATCGGGCTCATGGTCGGTGCCATCGGCAGCCATCTCGCAATCCTCGGCATCGAAGTTCAAGACGACGGCGGCTTGCTCTTCGGCCTTGCTGTCGCAATCCTCATCATGAATTTAATCATCCTCTTGATCCGCAGACGCGAAATCCCCATCCTCGGCACCAAGTTCTTCGCTTGATTGATGTAACGTCAACTAGAGCAAATATATGTACACACTTGAATACCTCTGTTTTTACAGGGTTATTTTACGTTCTGGATATTTATTTTTCCACTGTAAAAACCGCGCGAGCTTCATCGCGAAACCACTTCACCCACCCAATCACGCCGCTTTGTCCTTCTTCGCTTCTTCATTCATATTCGTCACTTCCGCAGTACCAATCAATCCCGTCGCCGGCTGTGCCGAGTCGGTCTTCAACGAAGGCACATCGCTCGCCAATTGCTCATCCTGATCCTGCGCATGCCTCTGCACCAGTTCGTCATACTTCGACAAATCAATCTGCATGAACGCCTGAACCAACGCCGCATCAAGCTGCGACCCCGCTGATCGCTGCAACTCCGCCAGCACACGCTCGCGTGGCATCGCCGGTCGATACGAACGATCCGAGCTCATCGCGTCAAACGTATCCGCAACCGCGATCAGCCTCGCAAAGAGCGGGATCGCGTCGCCTGATATCTGGTGCGGATACCCGCGCCCGTCGATACGCTCATGATGGTGCAGTACCGATGGAATCACGTCCTCAAGCAGCGGAATCCCGCACAATATTCTGTGCCCAATCGTCGGGTGCAGCTTGATCAATCCAAACTCTTCATCTGTCAAACGACCACGCTTAGTTAGCACAGCCTCGGGCACGCCGATCTTGCCCACATCGTGCACCAATCCCGCAATGTGCACCCGTCGGCAACTATCCGCATCAACACCGGTCAACCGCGCAATCTCGCTCGCGAGAAACGCCACGCGTTCGCTATGGCCACACGTATACCGATCCTTCGCGTCAATTGCCGCGGTTATTGCCTGAATCGTGCCCAAAAACAAATCCTGCTGCGCCTGATACAACGCGACATTCTCGACAAACGCCGACACGTGTCCCGCCGCCGCCTCGACCAGTTGCAAGTCGTAGCTGCTGATCAGGATGTCGCTGCCACCCTTGTTTCCCGCCGCGATCACGCCAACCAATCGCCCTTCATACGAGATCGGCTGGAGCAAAACCTGCGGTGCTTGCTTCGACGATAACACCGAATTACTCGCAAGGATCTGCCACCTTTTCGCACCGTCCCCAAGTTGCGCCGCCGCCTCATCAAGAGCGCGCACAACTTCTTCATTGCACCGTGCCGAATTCGACTGCTCACCAGCAAGCGCGCAAGTTAAGTTCCCGTGTGTGTGCAGCGTGTTTCGCAGCGAACGTGGCACCCGCGCACCATCCAGGAACCGTGCCGTCACCCAGCCAAAGTGCATCACCGAGTGCAACCGCTCAACCACGTTCTTGATGAAAGGCGTCGGCGCATCAGGCGCACGCATCGATCGCCCGATTGAATACAGCATATCAATCGTGTCATACGCGTCACTCATCTGCAGCGTGAACCCCTCGAGCGCCTGCCTTGCTTCCATCAATTCCGCCGCGTCCGCTGCCCAAACGCGCGAAAGCGCGGCAGTCAAATCAACATTCTTCGGAGTTGCAACGCCCCACACGCCACACCCAGGTAGCGCAATCACATGCGAACCATCGAGCAACAGCTGAGCATCTGGCGAAATCTCTACTCGCTTCGGTACGCCATCCTTTACCACTTCGTGCGCCACTTCATGCGCCGCAACGCACACCGCCTGCGCATCAATCCCCATCTCGCGCAGCTTCTCCACTACATGCTGCACGAGCATCGGTTCAACAAGCGTCGGCGGGCTCTCCAGCCTTCCAACGCCTGCAAGCGCAATTGATTGGTGTGGTTGATTCATGTTCAATCGTTCGTGGCATCCCATTGCTTACGCTGCCGACTTTATCTCCCCTTCATTCTCAGGCACAATCACGCGGATTCGATCAAGCAACGCCTTCAACCCAAATGGCTTCGGCACAATCTCGCGGATTAACAGAAACTTTGCCTCTTCTTCCGCAATGAAATACCCGCGCGCCGTCAACATAATCACCGGCACGCCCTGAGTCGCTTCCTGCCCTCGCAGCGCACGAACCATCTCCAGCCCGCTCATATTCGGCATCTGCAAATCTGTCACAATCAACGATGGCATGCTCGTCGTCGCCGCGGCCAGCCCCTCAGCGCCATCGCGCGCTTCAACCACCACATACCCAGCGCCACGAAGCTTGTGCGCAACCAACTGGCGTATGTGCGCCTCGTCGTCGCAGATCAGAATTGTGTTCGTGTTGTTCATCGCTACAAGGCTTCTCGCGTGTGTCACCTTGCCACACCCAACTCCGGCTCACGCCGGAACATTCCAATCCATCAATTCACTCATCGACCCCTCCGGCTCCGCGCTTCACGCGGCTTCGCGCGACGGGTTCCCAAACCCGCCCGCACCATCGTTTTTCTCGCCTAGTTCATCCAATGCGGCTGCTTCCCGGACGTTCGCGCCATCTTTGTCGTTCTGTTTCGTGCTCGTCCCAGTCCGATAGGCCATGACATGCAACAAGCACAGTCGCACGAGTTCGGACTTATCCAGCGGCTTGTTCATGTACGCATCGCACCCCGCGTCCAAGCACCGATCACGATCCTCACGCATCGCATGCGCCGTCAACGCGATGATCGGCAACTTCGATCCTGACCCGCGTATCTCACGCGTCGCCGTATACCCATCCATCACCGGCATTTGCATGTCCATCAACACAACATCAGGCAGCGGTTTACGCACACCATTGGCATCATCCATCCGCCTCGCAGCAACCACGCGCTCCAGCGCCAACTTTCCATTCTCAACAATCTCAACCGTCGCGCCAGCACGCGTGAGGTAATGCTCCACCAGCCGCTGATTGTCGATCCCATCTTCTGCAACCAACACATGCACGCCTTCCAAAGGCTTGCTTGTTGCCTGCACGCTAACTGTGACAACGTTGCCTTCAGCTGCCACAACACGCTGCGCGTGCGATCCAGTCGCCGTATCCAGCGCCAGAACAATCGGCGAATCAATCCCGGCTTGCGCGATGGCTACTCCCGCCAATCCCCCTGAAACTTCTGCAATCTTTGGTGCCGACACGACTTGTTCACAACCCACAATTGCCGGGAAGTGGAATGACGCGGTAAATGTTGCTCCTTGACCAATAGCAGACTTCACATCGATGTCGCCACCCATCATGCGTGCGAGCTTTCGCGAGATCGACAAACCCAACCCAGTCCCGCCATATTGGCGCGTCGTCGACGCATCCGCTTGTGTGAAGGGCGTGAACAGTTTGCAGATCGATTCGGGCGCAATCCCAATCCCCGTGTCCTCGATGCTCACCAGCAGCACATCCGCCGCCGCCGCATCGAGCTTCGCAACCACTCGAATCCCGCCACTCTTTGTAAACTTCACGGCGTTGCTAATCAGGTTTCCAACAACCTGACGCAACCTCGTCGAATCGCCGACGACGCGCGCCGGTATCGGCGTCCCAAACTCCAACTGCAGCGTCAGATTCTTGCTTGAAGCCATCGCGTGATACATCGACGAAACATCCGCAAGCACTCGAGGCAGGTCAAACTCGACTTGCTCGATGGCCATCGCGCCCGCTTCGATCTTCGACACATCGAGGATGTCGTTGATCAGCCGCATCAGTTGCTCGCCATTTCGTTTGATCGTGCCGACGGCTTCCAATCGTACCTCTGGATTGAACTGTTCCTCGACGAGCACGTCGATGTACCCAAGCATCGCCGCCATCGGTGTGCGGATCTCGTGCGACATGTTCGCAAGAAAGCTCGATTTCGCCGCGCTCGCGTGCTGTGCAGCATTGATCGCTGCGCGAAGTTGCTCCTCGTGCTCGAGTTGACCAGAAATATCTTCCCACGTACCTACATATGCAACAATCGAGCCATTGCGTCGTACCGGCCCTGCATTCACCCGCACCCACACCACCGATCCGTCTTGGTGATCAAATCGATGTTCACTGTGGAACGGATCACCATTTCCAACGCATGACAACCATCCCTGCAACACTCGCTCGCGATCATCAGCGTACATCCGCGTGGCCCATCCCAAGCCTTGCACGTCGCTTTTGCTTGCACCAATCGTGCTGCAGAGCATGGAATTTGCGTAGAGCAAATTGCCCGATCGGTCGCACATGAAGATGCCTAGCGGCGCGTTCTCCGCCATCGTGCGAAAGCGTGACTCGCTCGCGTTAAGCTCTTGCCTTGTGAGTTCCGCCTCGGCGAACGCCGAATTCAGTGCGCGAGCAACATCCGTTATCTCATCGTTGCCCTCGCAGCGCACGCGCGAGCCCCCTTGTCGTCCAGGAACAATCGCGCGAATGTCATCGTGCACATGCGTCAAGCGGCGTAACACCACGCGCTGCAACGCGATCAGCATGACCCCGCCCAGCGCAGCACCAGTCACCAGTGTCGCGATCCAGATGTGCTGGATGCTCGCTCGTCCTTCCGCCATGATTGCACGTGGCTGCCGAACGCGCTGGGTTGCAATCTGCACTCCACTGATATCAAGCAATGGCGTTGATACCACAAGACTTTCTTTGTCCAGCCTTGCAATCCGTGTCCCCTCTTTGAATTGAACGATATCAAGCAAGTGTGCAGAGTCTTTCACCAGCTCTTTGCACTCTACGTCATTCGATTCCTCGGCCGTCATTGCCTGCGCATCCTCGCCGAAATCAATCGCAATTGCGTGATTGGTCATTGCCGACAAGTCTGCGATCCGTTTCGGCGTCAACGCGCGTGCATACGCCATCATCCCGCGGCAAGCCATCGAGCCATCGGTCGCTGTGATTGGATGCGCCGCAAAGGCCACTATGCGTCCATCCACCACCCCGATACCACTCACCGCTTCACCAAGCTTCACCCTTCCAAAGGCGTCGTATCGAATAAGCATTTGCTTGAATGAACCGATTTGTAATTCGCTGGCGTCGTCCGTGAACGTGTCCGCGCAGACAATTGACCCGTCGATTGCTTGCACAACGCGATAGTTCAGCCGCAGATTTGCGAGGGACTCGGACGTAAGATTCGACGACGCAAACTCTGCCTCGCGTTCGTTCACGTGCCGCCACATATCGTCCCACGCGCCCCAATCCTTTGCATTGTCCGCGACCGCTTCGACGTGCTTCTCGATGGCCGAAGTCACTCGTCCGGCCGCCTTGATCGCATAGATCATTTCCAGCCGCTCGAATCGATCAAGCAATACCGCACGCGATGTCTGTTGAAGCACTACAACAAGTGCGACAACCGTCGCCGTGACAACAAATATGGCTTTGGTCGACAACCTCAAGGGCGTGCTCCAGAAATACCTACGTTCATATCGGCCTGTGATCACGCGATCGTGCTGCGCTTCGAAATAGGTTTGCCCAATCTCGCTGGTGCAATTGATCCAGACGGTACAAATGCACCAGCAGCAGCGAATCGGCACCAAACAGTAATAAAACTGCGTCGAAGCACCGGACCAATCAGAGTGTCTCTTTAATACTTCGTGCTCGACGCACGGTGAGCACGCCAACCGACATAATGGCAATTGCGTGCCACGCTGGCGTTACAGGGAAGGCGTATCGATCAAGCCCTGTCAGCATGACCCATGCAATCGCCGCACCATGCGATGCAACGCACGCTGCAACCAGCACGATTGCAAGCACACTCGCATCGCGTTGACGCAGTTCTGCCGCTTTGCCATCTTTAAACACTCTGCGCACAAGCACGCGAAACGTTGGCGCAACGAGCCAAGCCGAACCAAGTACTGCAATCCAAGCGAGCACTACTCGGCCAACAACACCCGCACGCCACACTATGTCAAAGCCGCGTGCAACAAAGCTATCGCGATATGCCTCAATTGATGTGTTAGTTTGTGCGAAAGCTTCAGCTCGTACCGGCACATCGCGCACCGACGAGTCATTGCCATCGACCCAGTTGGTGTCACCTTCAGTTGGGCCTTTGGTTGGGCCACGCATTGAATCTGCTTTATCGGTTGATTCCCGTCGAAGCGCACGCGACCAGTATGCGTTCTCTCTATACCCAGGTACATCAAAAGGCACGATTCCCAATTGTGTCGCAAATGCCTTGCCCGCAAGTGATACGCGAAGCCAAGGCCTGCGCCGAATCGATTCATCAACAAGAATCTTCGCTCGAAGATCTGTCCGAGCCAGCTGCGGCAAGCCTTCGCCCATCGGTGCAAGCAGACCTGTATTCATTTCATGGATGAACGCGTACGGCGTCAGCGTTCCTGCACGATCCATCTCGGCAAGTCGTTTAATGTGTGCCGGGTTAAAGGCGGTGGGCTGATGAAAGTCCATCAGGCCGGTTTCACGAGCGAAGAGAGCGCGAGCGAATTGCCCGCCGACGGTGAAGGACCATGAGCCGGTGCGTTCGTGCATGCGCGCGAACCAAGGCGAGATGCCGCCCAGAGAAACAAGCAGGCACACGGTTCCTATGAGTGCTGATCGCACGAAGGAGCTGGTGCGTACATATGCACAGGCACTTAGGCAGATCGGTGCGAGCACAAGAAGCAACTGGAAATTACCTCGTAGAAAGCACGCCGCGGCGATTGCTCCACCTGCGATCGCGCCAACCAATATATATTGCGCGGGTGTGAGTCGTGCAATGCGTGCCGAGGTTGCGAGCCACGCGAGGGTTGCGACGGCTAGGGCAACCACGCACACGCTTGCTACTTCTGGCATGGCGTGGCGTTGCCAGAGCAGGAGCAAAGGATCGCACGCGATCACTATGGCGGCAATTGCGCCGCAGATATCGGCGGCTTTGAGAGAGCTCGCCGCGTGAAATACAAGTCGTCGAACCGACCAGGCAAGGAGCCCAATTGTGATGCACGCGAGAAGAACATTGAGCATCCCCGCCGCGGCGCGCACGTCGTCAACTAGCGCGACCAAAGGCACGAGCATAATGGAGTATCCCGGGCTGCGCCAGCCATCAAAGTGTGCGAAGGAGCCTGTGTCGTAGAGCGTGATTGCGTTTGCGACGTAATCCAGCGAATCCGGGCACATGATCGTCGGAGTGGCGCAGGCCCAGGCAACTTGGACGACGCATGCGCATGCTGTAAAGATGGTTGTGATTGGCATGGTGGCGCGAAGTTGCGCGGACCATTGGCGTAGGAAGCCCTGGGTGTTGTTAAGCAGATGGTTCATGCGTTTCCAATCATATTGCTGGTGGCTGCTGTTGCCTTCTACGCTTGTGCGTGCACGAAACACAAGACACACGAATGCTGGTTGTTCAGGCGGAGGAGTTGAGCCTTGCCGCGCAGGAATTTTTGCGTGAGAAGTTTGAGTTCACGGTGTGCAGGCCCAGCGACCAGCCAAGGTTTTACGAGTTGCTCGGGCGGGCGGCGGGCTTGGTGGTGCGAACGTACACGCGGGTTGATGCGGCGTTACTCGATATCGCGCCAAAGCTACGAGTGGTTGGGCGGGCAGGGGTTGGGCTGACGAACATCGATGTGGCGGCGTGCCGGGCGCGAGGGGTTGAAGTGGTGCACACGCCGGACGCGAACACGCACGCGGTTGGAGAATTGGTCATCGCGTTTTTGCTGGACGCGTATCGGCCAAGGCTGTTTTTGGAGCAGGCGTTGGACAACGAGCGGTGGTCGCATGTGCGAGCGGAGTTGGTTGCGCCGCGTGAGATTGGGGAGTTGACGGTTGGCATTGTTGGGCTTGGGCGAGTTGGGTCGCGGGTTGCGCGGCTGCTGTCGGCGTTTGGCACGCGGGTGCTGTATCACGATCTTGTACATGTGCCTGAGCACGCGCGGATGGGAGCAAAGCCGGTGGCGATGGATGTGCTGCTGCGCGAGGCGGATGTGATCACGTTGCATGTGGATGATCGGGCAGCGAATAGGAACTTGATTGGTGAGGCAGAGTTGCTGCGGGCGAAGCGTGATTGCACGATTGTGAACACTAGCCGCGGCATGGTGATTGATGATGGTGCGCTGGCGGCATGGCTCAAGGGGCATCCGGCGGCGCGAGCGATATTGGATGTGCATGAGCCCGAGCCGATCAGGGCTGAATCGGTATTGGTTGGATTGAAGAATGCGCATCTGTCGCCTCATATCGGAGCGGCGACTACGCGAGCGCATGAGGCGATGTCGTGGGTGGTTCGAGATGTCGCGCGAGTATTGCAAGGCGAGGCTCCACAGTTTCCGGCTTCGAACGTGTGAATGGGTATCTGTAAATGTGTGCGCTCTCTTTGTTTGTGCGCGCAGGGGTGGTATGTGTGCGCACGGATGGGGACGGATGGGGACGGTTGTGGAGAGTTTGTACGAACGCAGGTGGTTGTGGTAGACAGAGTTATAAATAAGTGTGTGGAACTTTGACGTGTGCGGGACTCGGGATCTTTGGTCTTTTCATGCTGGGGTAGAGCTTACTGAGAGCCGCCACCAGAATTAAGAACGTTGAACGAGTAGACAAAGGCGGCACGCTATGCAACGAGAAAAAGTTGTTATTTGGTTAGGGGACTTCAGCGAATTTTAAGTTAATATCGAAGTAGTCCAAAGTGATAGATGAGCGGAAGGTATATACGCCGCACGAAGAGTTTGCGGGGTCAGTGTTGCTGGCCAATCGAGGTCTATTGAAGGCTCGATTGGGGCGGCTTTCGTGGATGGTTTGTACCCGCTACGCTTGGGCGTTCGTGCCTTGGACATACGGGCATGGGTCCGCATACGCCAAGTTTTTTCAATTCTGCACACGCCTGTACCACCAGCATCTTCACCAAGGAATCAACACAATGGCCATCAACGTTCGCGAAGTTCTCGGAGCTGATTATGACGCGCTTGCCAAGCATGAGAGCAAGACGATCACCAAGAACCGCTTGCACTTGCCTGGGCCGGACTTTATCGACCGCGTCTTTAGCCAGACCGACCGTTCGCCGGTGGTACTTCGTAATTTTCAGACGATCCTGAACACTGGGCGGCTGGCGGGCACGGGCTTTGTCAGCATTTTGCCTGTTGATCAAGGTATAGAGCATTCCGCTGGCGCGAGCTTTGCGCCAAATGCTGATTACTTTGACCCTGAGAACATCGTCAAGCTCGCGATCGAAGGCGGCTGCAACGCGGTCGCTAGCACCATCGGCGTGCTTGCTGCGGTCTCGCGCAAGTACGCACATAAGATTCCGTTTCTCGTCAAGTTTAACCACAACGAGATGCTGACGTACCCCAATGTCTACAAGCAGTCATACTTTGGGTCGGTGCGTACGTGTTATGAGATGGGCGCGGTCGCGGTGGGCGCGACGATTTATTTTGGGAACGATTCGTGCCGGGATGAGATCGCGTATGTGAGCGATATGTTTGAGGAGGCGCACAGCCTGGGCATGGTCACGGTGCTGTGGTGCTATACGCGGAACAATGCGTTTAAGGTCAAGGGCGCGGACGGCAAGAGCATCGACTATCACACATCGGCAGACCTTACCGGGCAGGCCAACCACATGGGCGCGACGATCAAGGCTGACATCGTCAAGCAGAAGCTGCCTACGAACAATGGCGGGTACGCCGCACTCAACAGCGGGGGCAGCAGCTATGGCAAGTGGGACAAGCGCGTGTATACCGATCTCGCGGGTTCGGATGAAAATGGCAAGGGCGGCCACCCGATCGACCTGTGCCGCTATCAGATCATAAACAATTACATGGGCCGCGTGCCACTGATTAACTCTGGTGGCGAGAGCAAGGGCGAGGCAGACTTGAAGGACGCCGTGCTGACGGCTGTGATTAACAAGCGGGCTGGCGGGATGGGGCTGATCTCTGGCCGCAAGGCGTTCCAGAAGCCAATTAAGGAAGGCGCGGCGTTGCTGCAAGCCGTGCAAGATGTGTATTTGGATACGACTATTACGGTGGCGTAATGGGATAGCATGCGCGGGAATGCCTACACCCAAGCATGCTCAGTCTCTATGTAATATGACAAACCTAAGCTCTACGAACAACCCGCGACATACAGCGGCGATCCACGATCAACCTAGATCTTGTTTGTATTTTGGATGATCCTGAGGGTGGGTTCGTCGCACACGCACTAGGCTTTTCGATTATGACGCAGGCCGACACAATGGATCTCTTGCGAGAGGCATTGCGCGACGGGGTATCGTGCGACTTTGATGCGAAACATCGGCTCAAACTAGTCTGCATTCACTATGTCCGCGATGAAGTAATCGCGGCGTGAACATGGGGTAGTGGTCGTGCACGCAGTCGCGAGATTTCGGCACCACG
The DNA here is from genome assembly GCA_038240875.1 of Phycisphaerales bacterium. Lineage (GTDB taxonomy): Bacteria > Planctomycetota > Phycisphaerae > Phycisphaerales > UBA1924 > JBBRGG01. The sequence continues at coordinate 26,073 of JBBRGG010000004.1, forward strand.
GTACCGATCACGAGCGTCTTATTGAAATAATCAATATGAGCCTCTCACAGAATGAAAAAGTACAAGGGGTAGATATCGGCGGGACGGCTGTCCACGAGAAGCGGTAGGCGTTGTGTGAGGGACTCTACGTGAGTGCAACCAATATCGCCCGATAGGTGACGAATATGGCTACACAGGTCGTTTCTGAACTGACTAGGTCATTTTTCTAGCCTACTACCCAAACGAGAACATGCCTCGCAAAAAAATATCACCCCACACCTGCAAGATTCTCGTTCCTGCCACGCACGCTCTATGACGAAGGCTTGATAGCGGCCGCACGCGACCTCACCAATGTGGCAGATCGCTACAAATCGCAGCTACGAACCTTCGCAGGAGAAACAGACATGGCACTTTCAAACGTAGTCTTGTGTTCTTTTTTGGCGGCAGCCGCAGCGATCACGCTCGTAGCAGGCTCTGCTTCCGCAGTTGAAGTCATCAACACGCGCAGCGGCCAGAATGGCGGCGTTCCAGGCTTTGCCGGCCAATCAGACGACACCGTTCGATTCCTCAACGGCGCGAACCCTCCAGGCGGACCGGTAAGTCTTTTTGCATTCACACCGGCAGATTTCGCTGGTGCGGCTTCGGGCCCCGCCGCCACCGTCATCAACGCGCACCCAGCCTGGTCACCGGGCATCAGTGATACCCAGGCTCGCTGGATCAATTGGCAGGCCGACCTCATCCCGAACCCCGACGGCACGGTTGGCGGCAGTGGCTATGGCTCGCCTGGTTCGGCTTTGTACGCTGTTCCCTTTACCGTCACCACTCCCGGCGCAACCTTCGCGACGCTTCAGCTCGAAATGTGCATTGATGACGCTCATGGCGACTGGTTCTCCGGCGGCGCAAACCTCGACGGCTTGTACATCAATGGCATCACCACTGGCTATCAGGGCGGTAACTTCGCAACGCCCACCATCACTTCGATGCTGATCCCGGTCAATACAGGCCTGAACTACATGTATTTCTATCAGCGTGATCTTGGCGTGCTTGTCAGCGGCTTGATCTTCAGCGCGACGATTACCGTCCCCACGCCGGGCGTGCTTGGTTTGGTCGCCGCGGGTGGCTTGGTGGCTCTGCGTCGCCGCCGGTAAGCCTCGCCGGGAATCCGCGCCGGGAATCCGCGACGGGAATCCGCGCCGATATACGTGACCGGTAATCAGATGGCGCAGTTCGCGTGTCGCATGATCGACGTAGCAATAAGCAAAGTGTGCGAACATAGTGCCACGTTTCACACAGACTCTGGGTAGTTCACAACAAGAACTGTTCTCTTCATCGCCGCGCCCGAAAGGGTGCGACGGTGTTTTTGAATACGCATTGGACGCTGCAATCAAGACAAAATCTGATAGACGAATTTCTATCGATCATGCGGAGATAGAAGAGATGCGTTGGGTTTCGCCGGACGCCAACCAACGTTCGCACGTTTCGACAAGCGTGGCTTTATCGATGGGCTTGGTGGCGTAGTCATCACAACCAGCAAGCAAACTTCGTTCGCGATCTTCTTTCATGGCATGTGCGGTGAGCGCGATGATCGGCGTGCGGATGCCACGATCTCGCAGCGCCTTGGTGAATGCGTGCCCGTCCATGATGGGCATTTGTATATCGGTGATGATCAGGTTGTAGGGAGTGCTTGTGGCTGCAGCGCGCTGGTGCATCTCGAGCGCGATGGCGCCGTTGTCCGCGATATCAACCTGTGCACCAGCTTTCTTCAGATGAAAGGCAATCAGCCGCTGGTTATCGATACCGTCTTCTGCGAGCAGGATGCGTGCGCTTATTAGAGACCGAGACGCTAGGGGCGCGATCACAACAGGTGTAGCAAGCTCGGGGCGTATGTCGAAGGAATCCAGCGTCACGCTGCCTTCAACTGGCGTGCAAGGCAGTTCGATCCGGAAGCATGAACCAACACCGGGGACGGACTGTACAAGGCAGACATCGCCGCCCATCAATCGCGCCAGGCGTTTGCAGATTACGAGCCCAAGGCCCGTACCGCCGTGGTGACGGGTGACAGTGTTGTCGGCTTGCGAGAAGGCCTCGAACAAGCGAGTTGTTTGTTCGCGCGTCATACCCGGGCCAGAATCTTCGACATCGATAACGATGTGGCGTGATACGTCGAAGGCGTATGGATTTTCTTCGATTCGGCTGGACACGCGCAACTTCACGCTGCCGATCTCGGTGAACTTGATCGCGTTTCCTACGATATTCATGAGGATCTGCCGCAACCGTGTAGGATCGCTATAGACGCGATCAGGAATAGGTGTGTCGAGCTGCACAGAGAGGGTGAGGCCTTTACCTTCGGCGCGTGGGCGAAGTAAGTTGGTAACTTCCTTGATCAGGTCCGGGAGTTTGGTGTCGATCTTCTCTACGGTCATCTTTCCCGCCTCGATTTTCGACAAATCAAGGACGTCGTTAATGATGGTGAGGAGGTGGGCGCCCGCACGCTTGATGGTGTCAATGGTGTCAAGACGAGACTTGGGTGCGCTCGATAGATCGCCGTCTTCGAGAAGGAGGTCGGCAAAGCCGACGATAGCAGTCAAGGGTGTACGGATCTCATGGCTCATGTTCGCTAGGAATTCGCTCTTAGTGCGATTGGCTTCGTTCGCGATATCGCGAAGTTGCTCCATCTCGCGGGCATGACTGACGAGTTGCAATTGTGTTTGGCGCTGCTTGGTTAGATCGCTTTCGATGGACATAAATCCCGTGAGGGTGCCCGCCGCATCTCGAAGCGGTTCGATCTCGATGCGCACGATGTATTCCGAGCCTGTCTTTGTATAATTTACTAGTTCGCTGGTGACGGGGAGGCCTTGGTTAATGGCGTTCCTGATCCTTGCGATTTCAACCACGCTGGTATTTGGGCCTTGCAGGAATGATCCTGGTTTTCTGCCTTGCACTTCTTCGAGCGTGTAGCCGGTGAAGCGAACGAAACCCTCGTTGGCCCATTCGATCAGGCCCGAGGCGTTGGTGATGATCACCGCGTTCGCTGTGCGGCGTGCGATCTGCGCGAGGCGTTCGATTTGCGTGGTTCGTAGAGCGATCTCTTGTTCGAGTTGTTCCGCACGCGATTCGATTTCCTGGCGCAATTGCCGCTCCAGGCGATTGGCCGAGAACGCTTTCTGGAATGGTTGCAGGTTTAAGCAAAACTTCCAGGAGAAGACATTCAAGATCAGCAGCATCACCGCCAGCAACCGATATCCGGGCCAGAAAAACATGAGGATGGACATTCCATACCCACACAACGAGCACACAAGAAAGATTGCGCCAAGATCAAAGAGTTTGGAGTTTCGGTCGCGGGATTGCTCGGAGAAGTAGGATCGCATCCAAAAAATAAATATCTTTACATACGAGAGGATCACGGTCGCGGTAAGTGTCAGGAGAAATACGATCCACGCCCAATCGGTGTTGCCCTTTTCATCGATCAGGCAGTGGGTTCGGGGCATGTACATGCCCCCTCCCGTAAAGAAGTCGATGAAGGGGTAGCCAGTCTTGGACATACCGCTTTCGGTATGAGTATGCAGCGGATCGATGTGGGCCTTGGATGTGGCGTCGTCAGGTTCTTGCACAGATTCGTGCCTGATTATCGAAATGGGGTTTGTGCTACAGACCAAGTTCTTGGATTGAAGAATCTTCGATGGCTGCTGTGATGAACCAATGACAACGACACTCAACACGAGCCAGATAGCAGCCGCCGTAATAAAGAGGGAGGTATACACGAACGTCTTGGTTCCGACAATTGTTGAATGCGTACACGATACTGGGGATCGACCTACATGCTCATCCGAACGCACATCCTTATATGTTGCAATGTTGTTTGGCGACGGCATGGCCATTCATTCGACGCAAAGGTGCGCTAACTTTGGACTCAATTGTCTAGACACGCGAGCATTACAGGGTGGTACATCTTGCACGATGACGAGCTGGTGTGTTTTGCCTAAAGACGCTATAAAACCCTTGATTCTGCACTAATCTGCATGCACCCTATTGTGTGGAACGGGCGGTAATGCCAGCCTGGCCGTTTGGTTTTCTGACAAGCGGGAAAAGTGAATTGATCTCGTGTATGAATTGCTGGTGAAATCACGAGTAGCAGAGCATTAACTGTCAACAAGTCTATCGCGATACACATTTCTGCTTTGAGGACGTGTGTGCAAGAAGGCATGAAGGCGAAAAAAACCCAGCCTTTCAGCTGGGTTTAATGTAATTCAAGCGTGTATGTTCTCAGCCGACCTTACCCGCCTTTGCTTGGCGTTTGAGCTGCGGGCTGGGGCTTGAGCTCTGCCTTGCTTTCGGCTTTGGGCATCTGGGTGCGGATACCTTCGACGCCAGACAAGCCAGGGATTTGGTCTGCGCCGGTGGGGATGAGGGCCGTGCTCTTTGATAGGTCGCTGCCGACGGGCTCGAAGCGGCCACCCAAGTGATGCGATAAGAAAGCCTCGGTAACCGCAGAGAAAGCCATGTTATTGTCTGGGCGAGCAAAGCCGTGGCCTTCGTCGGGGAACAACACATAGGTCACGGGGATGTTCTTGCTCTGCATCGCTGCGACGATCTGGTCTGCCTCGGATTGCTTCACGCGCGGATCGTTCGCGCCCTGACCAATCAACAATGGCTTCTTGATTCTGTCGACGAAGGTCAAAGGGCTCCTGCTATCGAGGAACTTCCTGCCCTCTTCGGTCGTGTGATCGCCCACTCGCTGCTTGAAGAGCTCCATCGCGGGCGCCCAATAGGGCGGGATGGTGTTGAGGAGCGTGGTGATACTGCTGGGGCCGACGATATCTACGCCACAGGCAAAGACATCGGGCGTGAAGGTGAGGCCGACGAGCGTGGCGTATCCGCCATAGGAACCGCCCATGATCGCGACTTTATTTTTTTCCGCAGAGCCATTGTTGACAGCCCAATCGACGGCGTCGATGAGATCGTCGTGCATCTTCCCGGCCCATTCTTTGTTGCCTGCGTTGATGAAGTCCTTGCCGAAGCCGGTGCTACCCCGGAAGTTGACCGAGAGCACGCTATAGCCACGGTTGGTGAGCCACTGGTGATAGGGATTAAAGCCCCAGTCGTCGCGCGCCCATGGCCCGCCATGGACCAAGAGCACCATCGGCGTGGGTATTTCGGCTTTGCCATCTTGATTCGCGTCGGCCCAGAGCGGGAGCGAGATGTATGACACGAGGTCGAGCCCGTCGCGACTCTTGATGATCACCGGGTGCATCTTGACGAGAGGCTGGCCTTCGAGGTTGGGGCGATTGCTGAAGAGCTTGGTGGCGTTGCCAGCTTTACCGCTGGCGGGATCACGCACGTAGACGTAAGTGACGGCGGGGCCATTGTCCAAGCTGAAGGCGACGGTCCACTTGGTATCGTCTTGCGTGCGGCTGGTGACGGCGATCTCGCCATCGGCGACCGTCGCGAGGTAATCAAGATCGACCTTTACCGCGGGATCGACGACTTGCCAGCGCGTGCGGTCATAGGTGAACGAGACGGCTTGAATGTTTTTGTTGGTTGGGTGCGTGAGCACGCCGCCCACGTCCGCCTTGGAATCTTCCGCGATCATCACCGATTTGCCGGTGGCAAGATCCAACTCCAACAATGCGGAGGTGTTGCGTCCGCGGCTGTCGGCCATGTAGACCTTGGTGCCGGTTTTGTCGAAGCCTTGCGGGCTTGTGGTGAGCGTATCTTCCATCGGAACCTTGACCCACGCCTCGGGCTCTTTGTCGCCATCGATGGTGAAGATCTGGATGCCGCCATCGGGCATGTAGGTGCTAGCGAAGCGTACGACGTAATTATCATCGGCGGTCATGTCAGCAAAGCCGGGATTTTCTTTAACAAGCTTCTTTTCGCCAGTAGTGATATTGATTCGCCACAGGTCATGGAGCTGGGGGTTGCGGTCGTTCAGGCCGACGAGGATTTCGTTAGGGAATCTGTCGCTAACGCCGGATATCTGCGCCGCGACACCCTTCATCGGCGTGAGATCGCGGTTGTCGCCGGTGGCGATATTGACCGCGTGGACGCGCCAGTTTTCATCGCCACCTTCGTCTTGGATGTAGATAACGTGGGCGCTGTCATAGGCCCAGAAGTATGAGCGGATGCCGCGCTTGGTGTCGCTGGTGATCGCCATGGCTTTGGTCATGTCGTTGGCGGGCGCGATCCAGAGATTGAGGACGCCATTGACCGCGGCGAGATAGGAGATGTGCTTTCCATCTGGGCTCAGGCGGCCAGCGGCGCGCTCGGGGTTACCGAAGAGCACCGCGCGCGGAATCAAAGGCGTGTTGAGCAGTGCGGCTTGATCGCCGGCGGGCGTAGCAACTTTGTCTTCCGCCGACGCGAACCCCGCGCCAACAACCAAACCCGCCATCGCGGCGAGCAGCAAGGCTGGACGCCGAAGTGGCAATTGGAAGTTCAGGATGGATGGGCTCATTGTGCTGCTGCGCATTGTTGTTGTCTCCAGAGTGAAAGTGAATTGTGATCCTGTGGTGCTACGCGATAGTTTCATCAAACGCATGCACACTGTGCCAAATCGTACCGAAACAGCTCTCGTGTACGTGTTCAAAGCCGAAAACGACGATGGAATCGTGTGCGTCGGCGATATCAAAGACGCTTCGTATGCTGATCTGTCGGGAAACCAATCGCCAATCCAATCGCCAATCCAGTCGCCAATCCAGTCGCTAATCCAGTCGCCAATCCAATCGCTAATCTGGTCAAGATGCCCGTGCATTGATATCCCGTCGCATTGGTCGGCCTCGATACAAAGAATATCAATTTCGCGGCTCGCACGCTCATTGATGCCGACCCCGCCTGCATTGCTCGACCACGTGCGGACATGAATACTAACGACAAGCACAACGCATTGGGCAGCTCGCCAAGCGAGTTACCACATCGCCAGCAAATCTATCGCATATCCATAGGGACGATGTGAAGAACTCGCATTGGCCAACGCATGCATACACATCGCACGCAGGCCGTTTATTACCGCCGCGTGCGAAACACGCGGGGTAAGCCAACTCGCTGAGATCACCAACAACTGAAATGCCCGGGACAGGAGTTGAACCTGCACACCCTTACGGGCTCTACCACCTCAAGGTAGCGCGTCTGCCAATTTCGCCACCCGGGCAAGAGGTCCCGCCGAAAGCTCGGCAAGGAGAGAAATATACCCCGCTACTGCCCACTTGTCTGCACAAAGCTCGCTGCATTCGTACGGGTTCACAGATTTCATCCCTTAAACGATTATTCGCCTCGCCGTTAGGCAACCCTTGCCACCACCTCTACCAACATAGAATGAACTTGCTCGTTCTGCGATCCGCACTGTGAAAACCTACGTAGAGCCTGATTTTCATGCACACACGCCTAAAGTGATTTGCATACCACAACGTGCTTGTTTCTTGCGGCAATGGTTCTTCCCTCGTACATAACTCGTGCTCCTGACAGGAATTGACCCATGTCCGCTTCCAATCCACCTTCCCCCACACCTTCCCCCACGCCTTTCCCCACGCCCGCTACCTCTTCCAAAGCCTTTAGCGATCTCCTGGCTCAGGTAGCGATAAAGGCTGCCGCTGCGGCTGTCTTTGGTACAATCGAAACCAAGCCCAACCGCCTTTCATGCCAAGCTATTGCTTCTGCGGAGCCCGCTTTTTACCGCCTGTTGGCTGACGCCAGCCACCTTTGGGTCGCCCTCGTCACCGACAATCGCTGGCTCAGTGGCTCGATCGAGCAGCAGCTCACGCATACAGGCGACAAACTTCCCGACTTGCTCGAAGAAGAGTTCGCCGATCTGGATATGCCAGGCACCCGCCCCGCCGTCGAACACTTCCGCGATGAAGCCAAGTTCTTTACCTTTCGCTCCAAAGTCCTCTCCCTCGCCGACGCTGAAACAGAGATGCAGTTAAACCCCTTGGCTGTGGTGACAAAGGTGGCGACGTATCTTCTGGCATACGAAATGTGCTTCCGCCGGCTCGGAGATATGGAAGTCTCAGGCGAAGACGAGTGAGAATAATCGAACATACTGGGTCGATTCTCTGCGTTTCTATGCACACGTTTGCACGCAGCGAACAAAGTACAAGGGAATAAGTATCAGTTGTGGTCGAAACAGCCGTTTGATGATCGAAGCGTTCGATTATCTTTCCATTCTTCACACCACGCGAGTATGCTGGCACCATGCGGATCTTGATGCTTGGCTGGGAATTTCCGCCTTTCATAGCTGGTGGCCTTGGGGTCGCTTGCTATGGCCTCACGCGTGCACTTGATCGCAAAGGCCACGAGATCACGTTTGTGCTCCCAAGGCCTATTACGCCGACGATGGCCGCGAGCGTCGAATCTGCTCACCGCAGTGAGCAATCTAAACGCGTTGGACAATCCAAGTCCGCAGCCGATTCAACCTCAAGACCAGCCTCGCTGCCCCCAGGCATGACCGTCTTTGCACCAGGTATGTCGCCGGGCCAAGGGCTTAAGGCATCGAGCATCGCTGCTGTGGCTGGGCCATCGCACGCAACCCCGATTGATGACTCACAAGCGAGAGACAGAGCGCTGAATGAGCCCGAACGTGCCCCCAAACTTTCTGCGTCGAACTCAACGCCATATCCAAAGTCGTTTGTGCGTGATGACGCGTGGACCCCGCCACGGCTCAGCAAACAAAGCCTGCACACCTCGACCGATCTAATGCCTGCATCTGCTGCATCTTCTTTAACTTCATCTTCATCACAACCTCAACCAACCGCCGAACTCAGTAAGTCGATGCTCACCGATCCGCGTGGCGTGCCGCTCATCGGCTTTACGCACACCACGTTTCTAGGCGTTCCAACGATCATTGAATCGCCTTATGGCCCAACATCTTCGATGGGCCCCACTGGCGAAGCTGCGGCCAAAGCCGCCGCCGCGTGGCTGCGCCCGGGCGCAAGTACTTCATCTAATGCCGCACCCCTCGACCCATACGCCTCTCTCGCCGCCGACGAGCTTACTTCACACATTCCACATTCTTCCGCGACAGATGCCACGATCGCGCAACTTCCAGCGCAACACGTTCCTCAAGCTCACGCTTCTACTTCCACACAGGCACATTCTCATTCGCGCCTCGCGCCACTCCCAACAACCGAAGCAGGCACGTATCACAGCCTTGATCTTGTCGCCGAGACCGAGCGCTATATGCAGCTCGTGACCAATCTCATGCGCCGCGGCGAGATCGACGTCATTCACGCCCACGATTGGCTCACTTACCCCGCTGGCGCGGCGGCCGCGCGCCAACTCGGCAAGCCGTTGGTTGTTCACGTTCACTCGACTGAGTTTGACCGCGCGGGCAGTGGCGTGAACCAGCGCATCTTCGACATCGAACGCGCAGGCATGCTCGCTGCGGACAAAGTAATCGCGGTCAGCCAATTCACCAAGTCCATCCTCGTTCGCCGCTATGGCATCAAGCCCGCAAAGATCGACGTAGTCTACAACGGCATCGAACGCGAAACCAGCCAACCAATCCTCGGCGCCCGCATCGACAACCGCGACAAGATCGTGCTGTTTCTAGGCCGAATCACGATGCAAAAAGGCCCGGAATACTTCATCGCTGCCGCGAAACGCGTTCTCTCCAAAATGCCTGACGTTAAATTTGTGCTCGCGGGCTCGGGCGACATGTCTCTCAAAATGATTGACTTGGCAAACTCGATGGGCATCGGCAAGCAAGTTCTCTTCACCGGCTTTCTCAAAGGTCCCGATGTTGAACGCGTTTTCCAGCTCGCCGACTGCTATGTCATGCCTAGCGTGAGCGAGCCCTTTGGCATCGCCGCCCTCGAAGCCATCAGCCACGATGTGCCCGTGATTCTCAGCAAAACCAGCGGCGCAAGCGAAGTGCTTCGCCATGTGCTCAAGGTCGATTTCTGGGACATCGATGATATGGCAAACAAGATTCTTGCGGTGTTGCGATATCCGCCTTTGGCTCGCACGCTTCGCGAGCATGGCACGATGGAGCTTCGCCGCCTGACGTGGGACGATGCCGCCTGCGCGTGCGAACGAATCTATGAAGGCACCCGAGATCACTCCGCGCAAGCCGTAGAAAGCGCATCGGAAATCGCAGCCGAAAGCGCGATGGCTTTACCAGCTTAAATCGCGACTAGTCAAAGCGACCAAAAAAAATGATCGCGAAAATCGTGATCAAGGAAAAGCAAAGCAGCATATAAAACCTAGGCTGTCTTGAGCAACCCCTTTCTTCAAGAGGGCTCTTTCTGTTTCACACTCTCTGCGCGGCTTCGCTCTTGTTCATTTTGTTTCTGTCATTCTTACTCCAATATCTTACTCTGATGTCTTGCTCCAAAAACGACTACGCCCCGCAGTGGTGTGCGAGGCGTAGTCGGAGAGAGAGAATCAATCGTGGTTCGTGCGTTGTGGTGACGCTTAAACCATATTGGAGTAGAGAGAGACAAAGGAAAAGAAACTTCGACAAGCTAACATCGATCAGTTCGCGTCGTGGTGCGCGACCGCAGGAGCGACGCGACGCCAACCGCGCTCGGCAGTCCCAACCGTCGCGTTCGCCGCAGCTTCATACATGCTTTCAAAGCGCCGGAGCAATGCACGTTCATCAAATTCACGGAAGACCCAAGGCCTCGACTTCGCGGCCATATTCGCCCGCAAGTTATTGTCCTTCAAGATTGTCGCAATCGACATCGCAAGCTCGGTTGGTGCCTGCTCTGAGATCGCGGCGCAGCCGCTGGCCTGCAAGTCGCGCCAGATGTCCACGCCTTTGGTCGTGATGACCGGCGTTCCACACGCAAGCGCTTCGATCAACACCAAGCCAAAGTTCTCTTGGCTGGTGGGAAGCACAAACAAGTCCGCAGACTGATACAAACTTAGTTTCTCACGTCCAACAACCATGCCCAAGAAGTGGACGCGGTCATGAATGCCTAGCTTATTGGCCATGTGCTTAAGCGATTCGACGTACGCAGGGTCGCCCGTGCCCGCGAAAGCGACCTGACCCTTGACGCCCTGACTCTTAAGGTTAGCAGCTGCCTGAAGTAAGAACTCGGGGCCTTTTTTAAAGTGCAGCCGGCTTAAGAACAAAACGGTTGGATCATCGCCGTTGTATAATACGCTAAACTTCTTACGAGCCAGTGCTGGCCCAGGAAGATCACGGTAAGGCTCAAGATCCACCAAGCATGGAATGATCGCCTCAGCACCATTGGGGAACCACTTCTTGGACTGGTCAGCCTCGGCCTGAGCCGTGCAGTGAACACGAGCAGCCTTTTCAAGGAAATACCGGCCGCCCAGCGACAAGAACACCTTCTTCTTCGTGCTTCCCTGCGCGACGCACCAGTCATCGAGCATGCCGTGAAGGCTGACGATATAAGGCACACCCATCGAACGAGCCGCCGCAGCGACTTGTAAATTCGAAAGAGCCCACACGCCATGGAGGTGAACAACATCGGTGTTGCGGAGTTGGCGACGAACCTGACGCATGGCGCCGATACCCAAGAATCCGCCTGGTCGAACTAGCGTATCGAGTCGGCCAATGACTGGCGCCGCTTCCTGACGGCAGCCCGCTTCGGCGAGCCAAGCTGCCGGGCTGTCAGTTGCATCAGGCGTCAAAATAGTTGTCTCATGCCCTTCTGCAGCCACAGCGCGGCATGTATCTAGCACGAACTTTGGTGGCCCGCCGAATTTAGATGAAGTCGATTCGCAATAGTGAAGAACGTGCATCACACATCCCCTTTTACACAGTCGGCGCAGTCACAGCACTGAGGGCCGCTTTGAACGTCCGATTATGAGGGACAACCGATCTACCCACCGCCCACTCACGTAGGCCACACTGCGAAAGGTGCATCACGAGGCGCGAAATGCAAACGATTTGGCGCGATTTTACGGACTATCTGGTTTAAAAGGTAGATGAAGAATACGGAGAAATAAGTCCTATATACTTCTTTGCTTAATGTACGTGATTTATTTGGTAAAATCCTGAGTAAAATCTTCAATTCCTCTTCTCAGGGAATCAGAGGTGTGCGCTAATCTTGATCGATACACCAATACCTGCGCGGACTTTTTCATCCACCATGCCATGTGGTTCGTATCTAGTGGCCCGCTCAACCGCTCCCTTAAGTAGTCAGGCCCTCCAGTGTGCCCATTTTGACAAAGCCCAATCTCACTTAAGCCCGACTTCACCCATTTGAGTCGCGGGTCGGCGTCATCGATGAGCCAATCTCGCCAACTGCCTCGTGACCAGTGGGTGCCATGAGGCGTGATCTGTGCCAATGTCTTTCGCAGCGAGAACCTGCGCTTTATCTGCTCCAAACTTCGCCAACGGTAATGACACACAGGTATCCGGTTGACCGCTGGCAACCCGGGCAAGTACGGGTTTGGGTGCCCCACTCCCCATCGCATCCTCTTTCGCATTCGAAAGAACCTAGGCTCGGGGACTGGATCGGTCACGTACGCCAAACGTTCGCGTCTACACGCGCTAGGCCGCTCCACACCTGCGCAACCTCTTTGCTCTAACTCGTCTGCTTCACTTTGGGTGATGACAAACTCGAACATCCGCGCAAAGACTCTGCCTTCGTGTGGGCGGACGCGTGTATGCAAAAACTCGCGCACGCTCGCCGCATAACTCGGGTCATGTTCAGCAACTAGGCCGGGCGTATAAAACTCATCAGGATCCAGCCTTGCTACCCAGTCGCCGGGCGCGAACGAATCGCGTGCTCGCTCAAAGAGGATGCCACGCATGTCGTTGGTAAAGGGCTGATTCGTCCTCGAAAGCGAGGCAATTCGCGCGTCTGCCTTCTTTCTCGCCTGTGCGATATCCCAGCAGCCATCGATGCTGCCAGTGTCCAAGATGTGCACCGCGTCGGCGAACGACAAGATGTGGTCGAGCACCTCATCGAGAATGTCCGCTTCATCATGAATGCACATCAAGCCATGGATCCGCGAATGCGCCATCGCATGACGATACCACAACGCGAGACACGCTTTCGTGCCTTATTTAGGTCACTTCGCCAGACTTTAACTTTTAAAAAGAAGAACTAATGTCTATTTTGCAGCCATTCATGCCAACTCAATTGCCAACCTCGCACCCACCATTGCTCGCTTCTTCACCACATGGACTACATGGCCATTAAGATGCTCGATGTACATCAGCACGAACCGCGCGAGCGTGATCTTCCCATACGTGTTGTGGATGCAGTACTTGGCGAACGCTTCATCGGGCAACTTGCGAAGCAGCCTCGCCATCAGCCTTCTTCCATCTTCAAACATTCGGCACGCTCGCTCCACATCCTCCTGCTCGTACATCAACTCTCGTGCCAACGCACTCTCGTCATACGCAATGATCAAAGGCGGCTGCGCTTCGGCGATCGTTCGGCGCATCCGGTGCACCGCCGCCATATCGCTCTCCCACAAATGTACGATGATCTGCTGAATGCTCCACGTGCCAGCAATCGGCACCGCCAACAACTGCTCACGCGTCAACCCCGCAATCGCCCGGGCAGGCACAGTCGCCCCAGCTTCAAAGCGATCTATCAGTGCGCGGTCAAAGCAAGCAATTGCTGAATCTGTACCAAGATGATTTTGCAATGCGGCACCAATCGGCGTGGCTTGTGAAGTCATGCCAGAATGTAGGGGCATATGTGCTGCTGCTCCACATGCCGAACCACATGCCGAATCACGTGCCGAATCACGTGCCAAACCACGTGCCAAACCACGTGCCAAACCACATGCCGCGCCATATGCCTTGCCCACCATAATTGCTCGACTAACCCTTCTATAATGCAGTCTTGACCGCCACCAATAGTTTTCTTCGGGCCATCCGAACCTTGGCAGTCAAGCAGGAAATGGAGCAACTATGCGTGCGATCGTGACCGGCCAGATCGGGATGGACAAAAAGCCCTTTATTGACGCCGCCGTTCGCTTTGCTGGCGCACAAGGCGAATCTGTCCGCGTCTTTCACGTCGGCGACCTCATGTACAAGGAAGCCACCGATATCCGCGCTGGCAAAATTCTTGACCTGCCCATCTCTCGGCTTGCCAGCCTTCG
>JBBRGG010000005.1:0-36521 GCA_038240875.1 Phycisphaerales bacterium
GACACATTTGCCGCGATTAGAGGCACAATCTAACCGACCGCGGCTGGTCCTGCTCAAGCGGCGCCTTCATCCCGCCGAAACTCCTCTCCGTGCTTCGCGTCGTGCGGTGCATTTCAGCGTGAAGGAGGCTCATTTGTGAGCAACCGAGACAAGGAGCCATCCATGGGCACCAACATCCCGGATAATAAGGAGCAGCAGATCGTGTGGTTCGAGAACCATTGGCCGCTGTCGCAGAGCTCGCCCGAGAAGTACGGACTCACCGACGCGCAGGTCACAGCGATCAAGAACGCCACCACCGCGGCGCGGACCGCCTTCAACACCGCCAAGGCCGCGCGGCAGACCGCCAAGAACGCGACGACCTCACAAGATGAGGCCGTCGGCTCAATGAATCGTGTCGGCCGCGATGGCGTGAACATCATCAAGGCCTTCATCGAGAACAGCGGCGACGCATCGCTTTGGGGCGCGGCGGGGATCGAGCCGCCCAGCCCGCGCGGCACTGCACCTAATCCCACCGCGCCGACGAACCTGCTCGCCCAGATCGACAGCGAAGGGAACCGCACCGTCTCGTGGAAGGCGAGCCAGACGCGCGGCGTGGACAAGGTCGTCTACCTCGTGCGTCGCTCCATCGATGGCGGCGAGTTCGCATTGCTCGACACCGTGGGCGAGAAATCATTCACCGATGAGACCCTCTCGTCGGGCACGCGCACCGTCGCGTACACCGTCCAGGCTAAACGCGGCAACCAGCGCTCGCCTTTGTCGTCATCGCTCAACGTACGCTTCGGCCGCGGCGGCGCGGGCGTGAGCGCCGTCATCGCCAGCATAACCGCCGGCCCCACCCCCGCCAAGCTCGCCGCGTAAGAACCCCCCGCCCGGTGAACAACCATTACCAGGAGAGTGCGGATGTGGCAAGTAGGCAGCAAATGGGGCTATTTCGACGATGTGAACTTTCGGTCTGACCCACCGACTATACAGTTTCATGCCGAATGTTTCAACGCGTCGATTGTAAAGGGATCGCGGCTTCCTGGAGGCAATCCGAGGCCAGGGCAGGTGGTCTCACCGCTTCAGCTCGCTAAGAACATCTACAACCTTGCACCAGTCTTTGTAGCCGACTCGACTCAGTTGATTGTGAATCGACAGGTGAAGGATCTGCTCACGCACTTTGCCAAGGTAGAGTTCCTTCCGGCTCAGATCGCAGTCGCATGGAATTATCCGTATGAGCCGGGAAACAGAGAGTATGAGCGCGACGACGCATACGACCACGATACAGACGACTCTGATGACATCGAGCTGGCGTTCGCAGAAAAGTACCGCGTCGAACCTCCTAAGGTTGAGCTTTATGAGGTGATTGATTATGGTTATCGAATCAGGGACTATGAGTTCCGCGACGATCCCGGCAAGTACATCGACCGTACGATATACAAGCTAGCCGGGACGATGGATGGGCGAAGTGGCGGAGACTGCTTGGTCTCCAAAATCATGCTGGAAGAGGTTGGCCTGTACAAAACTTCGGGCTTTATCTGCGCACCAGAATTGCTCGATATGCTCAAGCCATTTCTGCGGCCGTATTTCTTTTGGATCGGAACGTTTCCATTCTGATGGAAGACCTCGCCTTCCAGCTCACCGAACAGTTCGGATCGCTTGGCGGCAGCTCGACCACGCCGACCCAACTCATGGAATACGCTTGCTCCAATGCGGATCATTGCAGGTGAATTCAGGCGTCGTCTTTTACGCACTCCACCCGATGGCGAGGTGGTCAGGCCGATCCCCGATCGCGTCAAGGAATCGCTCTTTGCGATGCTGGAATGCAATTGCGAAGACCCGGCGGTGTTTGGTGCCATTGCTGGCCCGGGCGCGATTTGCCTTGAAGCCCTAAGTCGTGGTGCGGCGAGCTGTTTGTTCATCGAACGCGATCGCAACGTCGCCAAAATTCTGCAGCACAATATCGACTCGCTTGGTGTTGGCGATCGGTGCGAAGTGTTGCTGGGCGATGCACTTGGAGCTGGCGCGTTGGCGCGGGCGCCGAGGCCTTTGACGCTGGCGTTTTTGGATCCGCCGTATCCACTTGTGCGTGAGGCACTTGGGTTTAAGCGAGTGATGGCGCAAGCTGCGGCGTTGGTTGAGTTGCTCGCCGACGACGGTTTTTTGATTTTGCGGGTACCCCACCCATTGACGATCGGCGATGTGGCAAAGCCCGAGGACGCCGCAGGAATGGAAGAGAACGAAGCTGAGGGTAGTGTTGGGGGAGCAGCAGGGGGCGGGGGTAGTGGCGGAGTGGGCAATACAGATCGCGAAGGCAAGGACAAATCGGCAGACCGTGGCGGGCGTCGAGAATGGCGTAAGCAGTCGCGCGATGCGATGCGCGATGCGAGAGAAGCCGTGGATACTGGGGATAGGCAGGGCACTGGCGCGGGCAAGCCGGGCGGGGCGTGGAAGCACGTACCCAAGATAGTGGAGAGGCCGATCAAGCCGGTTACGGCTGATGATGAGCTTGATGCGGATGAAATTGAGATGAATGGGCTCGATGCAGCGATTGATTTAGCGATGAAAAATTCGCTCGAAGCGGCTGGCGGTATACCTAGTCAGATGGATGAGATCGCGGGTGAAGGCGGTGTTGAGGGTGGTGACGGAAAGCGTGGCCGGGGCGCATCAGGTGCCGGGGCTGGATTAGGAGCTGGTGGGGCGGGGACGCCGATTCCGCCGAACGCGAAGAGGAGTGGAGCGTCTAATCGAGCGAAAGCCGAACGCAATGCAGAGCACGCGGCTGAGCTGGATAAAGAACTTGATGCAAATGAAAGTATCAGTCATGAAGTCAAAGGCCAGACCGATCAGGCATCAGGAATCACGAAGCCAAATTTGTCTAATGCAGATATGACTATTCCAAACGCGATTGGGCCTGAGACGCATATTTATCATGGGATGAGTGTTAATTTATATATGCGTAAGCGCGATTGATAAAGTAATGAAGGTAGAGCGATTAAAGAATGAAGTAGTAGAAGGTACAGAGACAAGCAGGACGCGCGCACTACGAGAAGAATGAAGAAGTAGAAGAATTAGATACAGGCGATACGCCTGTACCACGAGAAGACGGAGCCTTCTCTCGGAGAGAGAGGGTACCCAGTACATCTGAGTTTTAAACTTGTTTTGTGGGCATTGGATTGTAACGAGGGTTGTAAACGTTCGCAAGTGATTGAACCAAGTCGTCCACAAAGTATCGAGCACGCACACATTGAGGAACATGTACATGACGACCCCTTGTCTCAAGTCTATTGAAGCAACTTTAAGCTATTCAAACGCTGCTGGGCGAGTACGCGCACTTGCCGGGGTTGCGGCGAGTTTGATGCTGGTGGGTATGGCTGGTGCGGCACCGGCACCGGCTGCGGCTTTGGCTTCGGTTGCGGTTCCGGCGGCTGCTGCTGCGGAATCGGCTCAAGTTGCGGCGAATAGTGCGTGGTCGCCTGCGACGGCGTTGCCTATTGATAGTCGTGTGGTGATGGGCGAGTTGCCCAATGGGATGAAGTATGTGGTGATGAATCATGCCAACCCGCCGGGCCGAGTGGCGGTGTGGATGCACATTTCTTCGGGCTCGCTAAATGAGACCGATCCGCAGCGAGGGCTTGCGCACTATCTCGAGCACCTGGCGTTCAACGGGTCCGAGAACTTTCCGCCCGGGACCGTGATTGACTTCTTTCAGTCGTTGGGCCTGCGCTTTGGCCAGCACCAGAACGCGTTTACGAGCTTTGATCAGACGGTGTATCAGCTCGCGTTGCCGGATAACAGCGTAGAGAAGCTCGACAAGGCGTTGTTGTTTTTCGCTGACGTGAATGGTCGCTTGCTTCTTGACCCCAAGGAGATCGACGAAGAGCGTCAGGTGATCATGGAAGAAAAGGCATCGCGCAAGAGCGCGGGCCAGCGATTGAACGAAGCGGTGCTTAAGCGCATGGCTCCGGGTTCGATCGTGGGCGAGCGGCTTCCCATCGGCGTTGACGAGACGATCTTGGGTGCGCAGCGCGAACTCTTTGCGGCGTATTACAACATGTATTACACGCCGGCGAACTCGACGGTGATTGCGGTGGGCGATATGGAGCCTGCGGTGATGATCGAACGGATTACGGCGGCGTTTGCAGCACTGCCTTCGAGGGGCGCGGCTCCTGCGGACCAAGACGCGAAAGTAACTGCATACACGGAACCCTTTGGCGTGGTTGTGACAGATGCGGAGATGACGCGCGCGTCGCTGAGTGTGCAGCACCTTGGACCTGCGCGTGGGCCTTCACTGACCGAAGGCGAACTGAGGCGGGATTTGATGGAGCTGATTGGTAGCGGGGCGTTTAATCGCCGCATGCAGGACAAGGTCGCGCGAGGCGAGATGGCGGTCTTGGGTGCGGGCGCGAGCGCGGGCGATCAATTTGGAGCTATTCGCGTTGCGGGCGTTCGCTCGGCATCGGAACCATCCAAGTGGCGCGAGGCGTTGACGCAGACAGTGACCGAGCTGCAGCGTGCGCGAGTGCATGGCTTTCTGGATAAGGAAGTTGAAACTGCCAAGACCGAGTTGTTGGCGAGCTTTGAACAGGGCGCAAAGTCGGAGGCGACCTTGCCTGCGCAGGCGTATTTGAACCGGATTAATTCGGCCATTGCCGACCGGGAGCCGATCATGTCTTCGACGCAGCTCTATGAGCTTGCCAAGATGCTTATCACGACGATCACGACGAGCGACGTATCCGAGACGTTCAAGACTGAAATGGACTTGTCCAAGTTCATGGTTGCGGCTCAGCTTCCGGCGATGCTGCCCGACGGCAGCGCGATTCCTACCGAAGCCGAACTGGTCGCGCTGGTCAAGGAAACCTTTGCCAAGCCGGTCGAGGCGATGCAGGCTCGCGCGACGGCGACGGCGTTGATGGAGAAGGCTCCGCAAGCCGGGAAGGTTGCAGAATCATTGGTGCACGAGGCTACGGGCGTGATGTCGGCGTGGCTTTCCAATGGCGTGCGTTTCCACCACCGCGCGATGGACTATCGCAGGAACCAGGCGCAAGTTTCGATCACGCTTTATGGCGGCGATATGACGGAAACCGCAGCAAATCGCGGTATAACTGGGGCTGCGGGCAGCGCGTGGGCAACGGCGGCGACGAGCAAGTTATCATCCACGGACATTCTTGACCTTATGGCTGGGGTCAAGGTCGAAGTCGGTGGCGGGCAGATAGATAGCGGTTTGGTTCTTGCGATCAGCGGCGATCCAGCGGACATGGAGACCGGCTTTAAGCTTGCGAACTTGCTGTTGACTGACCCGTTTATTGAGCCGCCTTCGTTTGAGAAGTGGAAGATTTCCAACTTGCAGGCGCTCGCGGCACGCGATCGCAATCCTGCTTCGATGCTGGGCTCGCTCATCCGCGAGACGTCGATGCCCGAAGGAGATGCACGGTTTGCGCGTTTGACCGAGGCCAACATCATGGCGATATCGCGTGATGCGGCGCAGGCGCGTTTGCTTGAGTTGGTGCGGACTTCGCCGATTGAAGTTTCGATTGTTGGTGACATCTCGCGTGAGAAGGCGCAAGAACTTGCAGAGAAGTATTTGGGTTCGCTCCCGGCGCGTGAACGAGTTTCCAAGGACACGATGCGTGTGGCACGCACGTTGCCCAAGCCGATGGAGGCGCGAAGCGTGCTCTTGCCTGTTGCGACGGGAACGCCGATCGCCGCGTCGCGCGTGCAATTTTATGGCCCTGATGCGAACAACCTGCCTGATTCGCGTTCGATGCAGATGTCGGCTCAGATCATCACATCGCGGATGATCCACCGCCTTCGTGAAGAGCTTCAGCTTGTGTACAGCATCTCGGCGGGGAGCAGCCCCGCGACGGTGTACTCGGGGTATGGGGTCTTTGGTGCTGGTTCGACCACGCAGCCGGGCAAGACTGATCAGCTTGCAGCGGAAATCACTTCGGTCTTTGATGAGTACGCGAAGAATGGCCCGACGGAAGAAGAAGTTGAAGTCGCCAAGAAGCAGTTTGCCAACACGATGGAAGAATCCATGCGTGAGCCAGCGTTTTGGAGTGGCAGGTTGTCGGGGATGACGTTTGCAAATGTGACCATTGACGACGTGCTTAGCGCGCCTGCGGCGATGCAGTCGATGAGCGCATCGTCTCTGAAGGAAACGTTCGCTCGCTACTGGGGCGAAGGCAAGCCGGGCGTGATCATCACGACGCCAGCGGGAATGGAGCTGCTGCCTGAGGCTATGGCTCCTGGTGCGGCGAATGAAGAAGTGCCCAAGCCTGAGGCACCGAAGGCTGAAGCACCGAAGACTGGCCCAACGAACTAAGTTTCTCAGTTTCTAAGTTTCTTAGTTTTTTAAGATTCTAGGTTTCTAAGTTTCTACATTGACGTGAGTACTTGAATTTGCTTTGGGGACCTTCTCTTTTCGAGAGAAGGTTTTTTTATCACGCTACTTTGGATCACAGTTAAATAAAAGCGAAGCCGAATAGAGAAAGCAATAACCCAACTTCCTCTCGGAGAAAGTGGTACTCAATACAAATCATCGAGCAAGCGTTACGCACGCGCGACAAAGGCATCGACCATTGCGGCGGCGACAACGGCGGCGGTTTCGATGCGCATGGTGTGCTTGCCAAAGCAGACAATTGCGGCGCCAGCTTCGCGAGCTTGGGTGAGTTCTTCAGGGGAAAAGCCGCCTTCGGGCCCGACGAGCAGGCGAACAAAGGTTGCGGCTTTGATCGCGGCGGCTTGCGTGGGTTGAAGCTGCGCGAGGGGCGCGCCGGAGGAATCGGCGAGGATGAGGGCGCGACGACCCGGGATTGGGTCGGGCGTGAGTGCGTCGGCAAAGTTTATTGAGGTGCCGACTTCGAGTGAGTGGAGGCGGCCACATTGTTTCATGGCTTCGAAGCAGGTGCGTGAGAGGCGTTCGAGCTTGCCATCGCGTGGTTCGACAATTGCGCGCGAAGACGAGAGGGAGCGCCAACGAGTGACGCCGACCTGGCTCAGGCCATCGATCATGTCGGAGAGGTGGTCGCCTTTGGGTGAAGCGACGCAGGCTTCGAGGATGGGCGAGGATGGGGGCGTGTTGCGGATGGCGTCGGCGCGAAGTTCGAGAACCCAGTCTTTACCGCTTTTGCGGATCTCGTGGATTTTGGCGGTGGTATGGGCACCTTTGCCATCGACGAGACGAACAGGATCGCCGACGATCATTCTTTTGACACGGGTGGCGTGGTGGGCTTCGTCGCCGACAATGAGCAGGGGGATGGGGGCCGCGACCCCCGGCGAAGTGGGTACGGGGTGAGAGGCGACGCGAGCAAGGTCCGGAAAGTAGATGGTGTGCATGCAGGAGATTGGTAGGGGGGCGGTTGGAGATAGGCGGGTTGAATCGGAGATTGGGGCGAAAGAAAGATGGACGTGTGGGTGAAGGCGTGTGAAACTAGAGTACGAGGGCGTTGAGGTCGATTATTTTGGTGTACATAATCGCTCTGCATGGGTGCGGCGCGGGAAGTGGGATGCGCGGTCGTGGTTGAAACGATATGAGTGACGCAGGCAAATCCAACCCGGTGCATAAGCCACGCGAAGTCGGCGAGACGCAATCTGGCCAGTCGCAGTTGGCTGAAGGCGTTGATCGCGCGACGACAGACGTGGAATCGGGAGCGGAGTTAATGCTGGATGAAGCGGTTGATGCGCTCGTGAGCGATGCGCAGGGTGATATCGCGGCGATTGCGATGGATGAAATAGGAACGCAAGCTGGAAGAGAAATTGGTGCGGACGTCGAATTGGTAGAAGCTGTGACCGAAGTTGGCGGTGCGATCGTGGCGGATGTGGCGGCGTCTTTGGATGCGCAGCTTGATGTGCTGGCTCGGCAGGCAGCAGAACTCGCCGAGTTAACAAATCAGGAATCGGCATCGCGGGCGGCTGGAGAAGCTATTGCGGTTCAAGATGCTGTTGCAGGGATAACAACTGAAGCGGTTGGTATCGTGCCATTAGCCACGGAAGCTGAAGGGTTGGCCGAAGTGGTTGCGATTGAAGCTACGGAAGAAGTTGATGCTTCGATAGAAGTCTCGGCTGTGGAAGAAGCTGGTATTGCAGAACAAATGCATGTCGATACGAGAGTTGAAGTTCTGCCGAAGGCTTCGGCGTCGTCGATTGATGCGAATGTTGTTGATGCGAATGTTGTTGATGCGAGTGTTGTTGATGCGGGAGCGGATTACGCAATTACTGCTGAGGTTGCGGTAGCTACGAGTGATTCGGTGGCGGGCAACGTGCTTGCAGAAGTAGCCTTGAAACTGCAGGCCGAGGCGGCTGCTTCGCCAGCGATCAATGTGCCTGATTCGGAAACCGCGGATCAAGCGTTTGCTCGAACGCAAACCGCCAGCGAACAAACCAATAGCACGCAAGCAGTCGGTGACTCAGTCATAGATGCGACAGGTGATGCGACAGGTGATGCGACAGGTGAAGTGATAGGTGATGCGATTGGCGAAGTAGCGGCCACGGCGGCAGACATCCATGCAGCATTAAGCGAGCCACAGGCCGACGGTTCAAGCGTGATTGCTCAAGCACCCCAAGCAGATCTTGCGGTTACGAATCTGAGCGAAGGATCAGAGCGTATTCAGGCAGAGGTGGGCGAATCGGCAGAGGCGTCTGAGTTGATCGCTGCGGCGAGCGTTGATGCCAACGAATCAGCACAGCAAGAGACTATCGAATCACTCGATGCGGAGCTTGCTCGTTTGAGCGACGACCTGCTCAACAAGCCTGGCGAACTTGATGCGCTCAATGCGCAAAGCGGGAAGCAACAAAGCAACGAATCAGCGGCGCATGCGATCCACTCAGACGCGGCAAATTCTGGCGCGACCAACTCAGTAGCAACTAACCCTATTGCGACCAAGGCCGCAATATTTGCCGTGGCTGCGACGTCGGCTCACGCAGCCGTCGCGGGCGTAGATTCAGGCAAAGCCGCTACGGGCGCAAGGGCTGAGGCAAAGCCGGTTCGTGCTGCCGAGTCTGCTGCTACCACGATTATCGAGCCTAGGGAAAGGGGGCCTAGTTATGGCGCGGCGCTCGCTTCGGGGTTGGGCAAGGTTGTTGGTGTAATCATGCCTGTGTTCGCGCTTGCGAACGCGCCTTTGGCAAAGAAGCCACGGATTGTGCGTGATAGCGCCGGGTGGGTTGCGGCGAACACGGTCTTTTGCGCAGTGTGCTTGTGGGCTTGGATGCTCTTCTTCCGCGGGCCGAATCAGATCGCCGAGGCGCATGGCAGCTTCGACATTTCGCACGCGGAATTGCCCGAAGTGCCCAAGAAGCCTGAGCCAAAGTCCACTGGCCATGGCGCCGACGAGCATGGTGCCAAGAAGGACGATGGGCATGGCGCGAAGAAGGATGACGGCCAGGGTGCGAAAAAGGCTACTGCGAAGAAGCCACCCGCGAAAAAGACCGTAACCAAGAAGAAGGACGACAAAAAGAAGGATGCGTCAGGCGGCGGACACTGACTCGCGCGAAGCGTGGTATGAATCAGCAAGGCAGCCACGTCTTTGCGGGTAACTGTAACGGTTGTTTGATCGTGCATGGATCGTTCACATAGACGTCAGATACGAACCAAGGCCAAGGGAAGCACAGAAAAGTATAAACAATTACCGTGAAACCACGCTATTTTTGTACTCGAGTTGTGGCGTAGTACATGTACTTGATGGCACGACGACACTTGGTTTAGAAGAGTCTAACGCGTGTTATTAGTCAACAAAGCACGACTCGCAGGCAACCGTGAACGTGCTCAATTGCGTATGGTTTCTCGATGCCGATGACTCGTGGCTTTTTGGTGTTGGTGTTGGGTGTTGGATGTTGCGGTACGTGATTGGAGCGAAGAGATGGCTTTGAGAAGCGTGCGGCGTGCGTTGGTTGTTGCTGCTGGGTTGGCTGCCTTGATGAGCGCGCCAACTGTTGCGTGCGCGCAGCTACGCCCGAGCGAAGTCCTCGTTGTATATGACAGCCGAATTCCCGAGAGCGCGGAAGTCGCGAGGATGTATGCTGGCTCGGCAAAGGTTCCAGGCGGCTCGACCTTTGAACCAGGCTTTCGGCCAAGCGTGCGCGTGCTCGACATCAACAACACCACCGCGTCCCTTAACGGCCCTGGTGACATTACCTTTACCGATTACGTCACGCGAATGCGGACGCCGATCCGTAATCACCTGACTTCGACCGGGCTTGTGCGCACGATTCGTTGCATCGTTCTGTGCAAGGGCATGCCACACCGCTTGCGTGATAGTGATGTTGCACTCGTAGGTGACGACGCTAACGCGATGGTCACTGAGATCAACGCCAGCGATGTGACGTGTGCGAGCGTTGATAGCGAGCTTGCGGTTCTTTGGCAGGATCTTACGACGGGAGAAATGGGCGGCGCGAACGACAGCCTCGCAGACGGGTTGATCGCAAATCCATACTGGCGCGCACGCCTACCCATCTCGACGTTTACCACCGTCAACATTCAAGCTGCCAAGACGTACACGAACACGTTTCCTGGGCCCACGCGTGAGATCGGTTCTGCTACCGGCGCTGCACGACTGACAGCTGGCGACATCTATCTTGTCACGCGGCTGGACGCACCAACGGTTGCCGACGTGCGCGCGATGCTGACCAAAGCACGCGGCGTGGTGTACGACGTTGATCAGCACGCGATCTTGCTTGATGCATCGGGGAGCAACAACGTCGCCGACGCGGCTCCGAACACAGAACTTGACAACAGTGGCGGCCCACCATTTGCCGCGATCTATGGCGGCGACGACTATGAACGCACGCGTGATCAGGTTCTCGCCGATGGCCGGTTTCTTCCCGCGCGCGTTATTTACGACCAATTCGGTGGCCAGTTTTATGTCGGGCCACGCGTCGCGTATACCGGCGCGACCAACGTTCTCACGCAACCTGTTGCGCTTCTCGCGACCTTTGGCGCGAACCATGGCGGGACGTATCCTGTCGGCCCTGGGGGTAGCTCAGCGTCGAATACATATGCTGATTCCTTCAACTATGCGAATGGTGCGATCTTCAATACGGTTGAGAGTTACAACGGTCGTGCCTTTGGCGGATTGAGCGCGGGCGGCACCAATCAAGAGCAAGCGTCGGACTTTCTCGCGGCTGGTGGTACATTTGCACTTGGCATGGTGTGGGAGCCTTTCGCCGCGACGATTCCTGACAATGAACAGCTTGCCGTAAACTTTCTTGCAGGTTCGATGACGTGGGCCGAGGCGGCGTGGTCGAGCATTCCGTGTCTTTCGTGGATGCACATCGTGCTAGGTGATCCGCTCGCGCAGCCTTGGAGAACGAGCGAAGACCAACAAGCCAATGGCGTAGCGACGATCGATGATCTCGCGGTGTGGGAACGCCGACCAAGCAACGATCCATTGAAGAACATCAATCGCACGGGCGTTGCGGATAATACGGATCGCTTGCTATTGCTTCGGTCGCTGCGCTTTGGCGAGCGAGGCGACTTGATCAACCGTCGGCCTTGACGCGTGTTGATTAAAGCCGCTTATTGACAGATTTAGAAATACTTAACGTATGTGAACGCCCCAAAAATGATGCGGATATTGCTTGTTACGCTGAGAAATCTGCTATGCATGGCTCGCGAAGCCGTGACGTTCGGGTGTGATTATAAGCGTGTATATGAAGCTCTATGCGTCGATTCACCGAAGATTTAAGTAGAGACAAAGCACATTGATACAAACCAAGTTGAATCGTGCCATATCGAAGCGTGCTGGCTGAAGTCTAATCCTTGTTGCCGCAATGATGGGCGCTTTGGCTGCGCCATTGTGTGCGAATGCGGATGTAGTTGTGCTGACGGCTTCGCGTGATACGTCAATCTAGGGCCCCAACGAAGGCGACACCTCAAACAGCTTGGGATCGAGCTTGTTTGTAGCGTACACAATTCGCTTTGGTGGCGAACGCCGTGCACTGTCTGCGTTCGGCGTTGCATCGATTCCATCTTCGGCAACGATCATCTATGTCTCGCTGAGCATACACAGCAATCAATCAAGCACACACGCGAGTGTTACAGGGCTGCATCAAGCGTGGGCTGCGTGAGTAGAAGGCACAATGAACGCGTTAGTTCAGGAGGCGTGGGCGACTCTGCAACTACGAACGACGCAGCATGGCAACACTCCAGCTTCCCAGGCATCTTGTGGACCAACCTCGGCGGCAACTTTTCTCCGGTAGCCAGCGCGACCACGCTCATCGACATCGGCTTTGTGAACTTTCCCTCGTCGGTCGGGCTTGTCGCGAATGTAGCGGGCTGGATCGCCGACCCCGCGAGCAATATTGGCTGGATCATCCTCAGCCCTTTATCTAAAGCAATAGAGCTAAGCGGCTCGTCTCGCGCGAGGGCATGACCCCCAGCCAGCAGCCAAGTCTGACGATAACTTCACGCCTTGCCGGATTGCTCGTGCACGCCTTGCCCTGAATGCCCCGCCGACTACAACCCAGGTGGCGACATAACCGTGGACGACATTACCGCGTTCTTTGCAGAATATGAAAGCGGCACCGGCTGTGACGACGCCAATCAAGACGGCGGCAACACCGGCGACGACATCGCCTTCTTCTTCCAGGCCTACGAAGCTGGCGGGTGCTGAAAACCGATTCGCTTGAGTCGCTTCAACTACTTCATTGCGTCGGCTAGTACACTTCAAAAAAATCAAACAAAGTGTCTTGCACACGACCCAAGTCTATGACGCGGGTCTTTCTGTTGAGCATACTAATCACACAACACACGTGCCTAGCACTTCAAGAACACCGGGCATTACGCTAACGGTTGCCTCAAATGGCCCGACACCGTGCTCGCCATCTTCGCCATCAATTTGCAAAGGCGGGTCGTTTCCCTGTGACGCGATCCGCACCAGCTTTCCCTTTGCACGAACCGCGTTTTGTGCACATCGCAAGCGCGACCGCAACGCCCACGCTACCGCAACCGCTCCGCCTTTGGCCGGAAAAAACACCACGTCTAACATGCCGTCGAGCATCGAAGCACGCGGGCAAGGATTCAGCCTTGCCCCATACTCGCGACAATTTGCTACGACAAGCCACCCCGCGCGCCCAGCCACCAAACTTGTGCCATCGACTTCAACATCCAGCACAGGCAGCGAAGGCTTGATCGCTTCGCGTAGCGTCGGGAGCACATATGTGGCGTGCGAAATTGGCCCGGTTCGCGTCGCTGCGATCCTGCGAACGATGCCACCATCAGGCCCGATGCTCACCATCAAGAGCGCGTGCCGACGAATCGATTCGTTATTGTTTTTTCCAGCGACTATCCTCGTATCAGCATTCTTTCCGCCGCTCGCACTCATCGTCGGCGAATGCACGGTAATAGTGGCAACGTCTACGCGCGTGCGCACGTTCGAGGCCAGCGCATCGAGCAACGCCGAATGCCGTGGCCGCATACCAAAATGTCTGGCGAACAAGTTTTCCGTACCCAGTGGATAGTGATAGAGAGCCGCCCCAGCGCGGAGCAGCATGGGCGTTGCGTGATGCAGCGTTCCATCGCCGCCACACACGACTACTGCCTGTGCGTTCTTCAGCGCGCGTTCAATGTCTTCCGAAGACGCATTTCGCCCGACTTGCGCAACAATTGGTTCGTGCCCCGCTGCACGCACCGCGGCAGACAAAGGCGATTTCAACGCGGCACCTCGGCCGCGCCCCGAACTAGGATTAATCAAGATCGCTACTCGCATCAGGCCCGCAGCGTAGCGTGACGCAGACACATATGCACATACTCGCTTTCGCAGCCTACTTCCGCGCGTGCATGAAGCAGAATCCAACTAAAAAAAATAGGCACGCCTAGAACTGGCGCGCCCATGACTTTGATTTCTAACTGGTATGGAAGTCAAATGTTCTTTGTTATCAAATCTACTTCGACCCAAGTTGCGTTTGGATCAGGCCGCGTGTCGCCGACGGCGTACCGAAATGATCCCGCCCAAAGCCGCCAGCGCCATCGCGACAGGAGCTGGCACAACCGTGACGTTGTCCAGGCGGACGCTACCCGTCGAGTTGGTGTACCCCGTGAACGTGAGCTTGACGTATGCGGCGGGCGCGTTGTTGAGTGTCGTGAACGTAGAGAAATCAAGCACGCGGGCCGACACTAGGAAATCACTGTTACGCAAGGGCATGTACCCAAGCGAAGGCACCGCCGTGAAGTCGGCACCGTTCGTTGAGTATGAAACCGCGACAGCGGTGGGGCTGCCCGAAGACGTGTATCGCTCGGCGTACGACATCACCAAGTTCTCAGCGTTGGTCGCGTCAAACCGGAAGATAAACGACTTGCCATTGGATTGTGAGCCTGTGCCGCCGCGAAGATTCAACCCCGACCCTGCTACCACACCCGATGGCGCGTTGACCGTCGATCCGGTGAAATACTGAACATCGCCATTGATGTTGAATGCGGCGCTCGATAGTGCGTCGGTGGTGATCTGTGCAATGCCAGCGCGGTTATTAACGTTCGCCGCAACGGGCATCACGACAAAGTTGCTGCCAGTGGCGGGCACGACTGCGGGAAACGACCAGAAGGCGATGATGTCGGCGTGAGCTGCCGCGCCCGTTGCCATCAACACGCCAACAGCGACTAAACCAGCCGCACGAGCAGCAAACGAAGTGCGATTCTGCATGATGTCTCTCTCCAATATGTCGCGTGTTAACGCAACGTCGTGTGAATGTACTATTCAATAGTATACGGCCTCATCAACAAATCACAGCGCACTAAAGTGAGCCGTTCCTCGAATATCGCGCACAATTTCACCGCAAAACCACTAAACCTAACTAGTGTGGCAGCTCAATCAGAGAAGCATCTTGCTTAAAATGCACGACCGGTAATTCGTATAAGGCCATTGCCAAACGTCAACCCAGCGAAACCCGCGCTTGACGTAAAAGTCAAACAGTTCGCTATCCGGCTCCGCCATCGACAGCGCAAGCTCGCTTGATTCAAGCGCCCGTGCCCGGCGTTCGACTTCTTCGAGTACCCGCTTGCCGATGCCCAGCCCTTGCACATCTGGATCAACGCCAAACTGGGCAAAGTGGCAGACGTCTGGCCTTAGAAACCAAGGCGGGAAGTCGACATTTTCGTGTTCTTCAAACAAGATCACACCCACGATTCGGTCCGCCCCAGGCCGCGCGATGCTCTCACCAGGCAACACCGCAAGAATGCACTCGCTATTGGCGGCACGCGACGCCGTCACGTCGTCACCTTGCCGACCCGCCAGCGGCTTCAAGCCCATCTCGATCTGCCTGGCATACGCGCGATGCAACAAATTGGTGATTTCTGAAATCGCATCAGTTGGCGTGATCTCGCGGATCACAACTCGGTCGGCATGTTGTGCAAGCCTCTTTGTCATGAACAAGGACTCTAGACTCTCTCCTATGCGAGAGTCACGAGCCAAACATCTTTCGGTTCAGGTTTCGGGTGAAGTTCCTGCCACAGTTTCTGGCCATATTCCTGGCCAAAATTCTGGCCCAAACCCCGGCCAAATTCCCGGCCAAATTCCGGGTGCTGATTCATTGCCTGGCCCTTCAATAACGCCCGTCCGCACCGGCGCCACCAACATCCGCGTCCGCTACTGCGAGTGCGACCCCATGGGCGTAGCCCACCACGCCAACTACATCGCATGGCTTGAAGTCGCCCGCACCGAGCTTCTTCGCGCCAGTGGGCTTTCCTACGCCCAAATGGAACGCGATAGCACCTTTCTCGTCATCGTCCGCCTTGACGTTACCTATCGCAGGCCGATTTATTATGACGATCTGGTCGCCGTGACCGCGACATGGGTCGGCGGCAGCCGTGTGAAAATCGAGCACGAATACCAACTTCGCGTGGTCGAGCGCGACGCCAGCGCCGGCCTCGCCGACGCGTCAACCGTGGTTGCAATCGCAAAGACAACTCTCGGCTGCGTCGACGCCCAAGGCAAGATCAAACCGCTGCCCGCGTGGATGGCGAGTTAAATTGAACTTGATGCCGAGGCCCGATCAGTATGGCTTACCTCGTGTTTGTCTTCTACTTTCCCGAATACCGAGCCACGAATGCCTTCTGCCAACGCAACTGTGCCACTTCGCCATTGTGCCACTTCTTCCTCAGCACCCACCAGCTTCGTACGCGACAAAGAATGCGGCGACGTCGCCACCGGTGACGCCACCATCTTGATCCGTGTCGGCACAGGTCTGGCCGGTTTCGAAAGCACTAAAGAACGCGGCGATGTCGCCACCAGTAACGCCACCATCTTGATCAAAGTCGGCGGGGCACGCAGAGCACTGCGGCACGCACTGATTCAGCAGCACGCTGACGGAGTTGGACCCGGCGTTCGCGACGGCGAGGTCGGGCGTGCCGTCAGCGTCGAGGTCGCCGATCGCCACGGACTGGGGAAAGATGCCGGCGGCGAAGTTCTGGCGGGTCTGGAAGGTGCCGTCGCCGTTGCCCAGCAGCACGCTGACGAAGCTGGTGGCGGCGTTCGCGATGGCGAGGTCGGGCGAGCCGTCGCCGTCGAGGTCGCCGATCGCCACGGACTCGGGACTGCTGCCGGTGGCGAAGTCCAGGCGGGGTTGGAAAGTGCCGTCGCCGTTGCCCAGCAGCACGCTGACGGTGCTGGTGATGAGGTTCGTGATGGCGAGGTCGGGCGTGCCATCGGTGTCAAGGTCGCCGATCGCCACGGAGAAGGCAATGCCGTTGGCAGCGAAGTTCTGGCTGAGCTGGAAGGTGCCATCGCCGTTGCCCAGCAGCACGCTGACGCGTGACCCAGCGACGGCGAGGTCGGGCGTGTCGTCGGCGTCGAGGTCGCCGATCGCTACGGTGATGGGAAAGCTGCCGATGGCGAAGTCCTGTCGTGGCTGGAAGGTGC
This sequence comes from Phycisphaerales bacterium, assembly GCA_038240875.1. Taxonomy (GTDB): domain Bacteria; phylum Planctomycetota; class Phycisphaerae; order Phycisphaerales; family UBA1924; genus JBBRGG01. The sequence continues at coordinate 16,830 of JBBRGG010000005.1, forward strand.
CGTCGCCGTTGCCCAGCAGCACGCTGACGGAGTTGGAGGACTCGTTCGTGACGACGAGGTCGGGCGTGCCGTCCCCGTCGAGGTCGCCGATCGCCACGTACCGGGGACTGTTGCCGGTGATGAAGTCCTGGCGGGCCTGGAAGGTGCCGTCGCCGTTGCCCAGCAGCACGCTGACGCCTGAGCCAGCCGTGACGGCAAGGTCGGGCGCGCCGTCGGCGTCGAGGTCGCCGATCGCCACGGACTCGGGACTGCTGCTGGTGGCAAAGTTCTGGCGTGCCTGGAAGGTGCCGTCGCCGTTGCCCAGCAGCACACTTACGGAGTTAGACATAGGGCTGGCGTTCGCGACGACGAGGTCGGGCGTGCCGTCGGCGTCGAGGTCGGCAATCGCCACGGAGAAGGGAAAGCTGCCGGTAGCGAAGTCCTGGCTGGGCCCGAACAGGTCCGCCGGGTCGCACTGGCCTGCCGCGCCCGTCGCTGCCGCGCCCATGACCACGCCCGACACGACGCCCAGAATCCTGTTTGATATCGCTTGCATTGATCTCTCCTTTTCTACCGCTTCGCAGAAGCCACAGCCCCACAGGCCATAGACCCCGCTCAACCTATCAGATCATCCTCGTAGAAACAATCCCCCAGCCCGCACAGCGCGTGAGATGGAAGCTGTCGACGGTCCGACCCAGACCGACCCAGACCGACTATCGCGTCCTCCGGACACCGGTCCGGCTGCCATCTCTCTACTCCAGGCGAGGCGGAGCCGGAATGACACCACGAATTTCGACCAACACTTCAATTTTCTCGCTGCGGCAACTTTGGCGATGCGGGGGCCGCTGGCCAGGCCTTCCCCCACCCCCCGCCCCCCGCCCCCTAAACGGCCTTGAGGTGCCGAAAGCGGGCGTGTGAGCCGCTGGACCAGGAGAAACCGCCGGTGGCAAAGTCTTGGCGGGGCTGGAAGTTGCCGTCGCCGTTGCCCAGCAGCACGCTGACGGAGCCGAGTAAGTAGTCGGGCTCGAAGTTCGCTAGGGCGAGGTCGGGCCGGCCGTCGCCGTTGAAGTCCCCCACCGCAACAGAGAGTGGGATGGTGCCCACGTCATAGCTAGGAGCCGCCGACGGGGAGAAAAGCTGGCACTGAGCTTGGGCTTGATTGCCGGAGACGAGTAGCATCAGCAGGCACACAGCTAGGCTCACATGTGCCATCCACGCACTTATAGTAGATCCCGACACAAGGCCAGCTATTTGGCCTAAAGTGTGGCCTAATTTGAAAACTTTGCGCATGTTCTCGTTCCCCCAAGTAAAGATGGCCATCGAACAGCCCATTTTGACTTTACTAATGGACAAGGTTCGCGTCAAGCCACTTGAACACTAATAAGTGCAGGAAAATAAATTAGATAAAGAACCCTGATATAGAACCTCGAGCGTGAGTGAGAAGGTCTTTCTGATTCTTTCAAGCTTTTTCTGCCTGCTTAGATGTGGTCACGCTTGGCATGTTGGGTTGGTGTGGGTGAACGCCTGCATGGTTTGGTTTGAGGTTCTTTGCAGAAATTCAGAAGCCCACTCGCTCACGCTCGAGGTTCTTTACATGAAGTACTTTCACTGTTTCATTTTGTAAGTAGTGTGAGGTTAACATTGGTATGCCCAACTTGTGTGCGGCTTGGGTGTGACCTGCTTGGGTGCGACCGGCTTGGGTTTGAGTGGCTTGGGTTTGAGTGGCTTGGGTTTGACCCTTTGCGCCGAGAGCCTACCATCTTGGCCCTCATTGGATGCCTTGGGGTTGGCTTCGGGTTTGGGCCACGCTGGCGAGGCGTACCAAGGCGGGTTCCGGGTTCTGTACAAAGCATTGTAGTTGTGCTGGTTTTCAGCAAAAAACCGCAGTGAATGTCAAGAAGATTTGTTGAATTTGCTGCATCAAATTTGGGTTGGATTTGGGTCGTATTTGGGTTGGGCTTTCGTCAGAGTTTCAAAATACCGCCACCGTAGCTCAGCGGTAGAGCACTCCCTTGGTAAGGGAGAGGTCAAGGGTTCAAATCCCTTTGGTGGCTTTCGGGCCGGTCGTACCGGCTCTTGGGCGGGCAAGTAGAAGCTCGATTCCTGCAAGTACCGAACTCATTTGAGTTTACGCACTTGCGGCGCGCGATTGGCAACCGTGCGGGGATCGTGTCCATTCGCTGTTCGCCGAAGGTTGGGCCTGGTGGAGGCGTCATGGGAGCCACGCCCCGGGCTATTTATTTGGCTTCCCTTTTGTTTCGAGCGAGCCTATTTCGCCCGCTTGAACCTGGAGGTAGATCCCATGGCTATCGGAATTTTCGCGCGTACTAAGCCTCACGTCAACGTCGGCACCATCGGTCACATCGACCATGGCAAATCGACACTCACCGCGGCTCTCTCGGCTCGCTCTGCTGCCCTCTTCGGTGGCAAGATCAAGTCGTATGCCGACATCACCAAGGGCGGCACTGTTCGTGACGCCAACAAGACCGTGACGATCGCTTCGTCACATACCGAGTATGAGACCAGCGCTCGACATTACGCCCACGTCGACTGCCCAGGCCACGCCGACTTCGTCAAGAACATGATCACCGGCGCCGCTCAGATGGACGGCGCGATCTTGGTCGTGTCCGCCGCCGACGGCCCCATGCCCCAGACCCGCGAGCACGTTCTGCTCGCTCGTCAGGTCGGCGTGCCTCACATCGTCGTCTTCATGAACAAGGTTGACTTGGTCGACGACCCGGAACTTCTCGACCTCGTCGAGATGGAAGTTCGCGACCTCCTCAACAAGTACGGCTTCCCCGGCGACACCACCCCCGTCATCCGTGGCCAGTCCAAGCTCGCGCTTGAGAACCCCAAGGACGACAAGGCATGCGCCCCAATTGATGAGCTCTTCAAGGCCATCGACACCTTCATCCCTGAGCCAATCCGCGAAATCGACAAGCCATACCTCATGTCGGTCGAAGACGTCTTCTCGATCAAGGGTCGTGGCACGGTCGCCACGGGTCGTATCGAGCGTGGCAAGATGAAGGTCGGCGATGCCGCCGAAATCGTCGGCCTCCGCGCTGAGAACAAGACCTCCGTCGTCACGGGCGTCGAAATGTTCCAGAAAACCCTCGATGAAGGCGTCGCCGGTGACAACGTCGGCGTCCTGCTTCGTGGCGTTGAAAAGAACGACATCGAGCGTGGCCAGGTCATCTGCAAGCCGGGCTCGATCAAGCCACACAAGAAGTTTAAGGGCCAGATCTACGTCCTCACCAAGGAAGAAGGCGGCCGTCACACTCCGTTCTTCAACAACTACCGCCCTCAGTTCTACTTCCGCACGACCGACGTCACCGGGGCCGTCAAGCTTTTGGGCGGCGCTGAAATGTGTATGCCCGGCGACAACGTCGAAGTCGAAATCGACCTCGGCGACAAGCCTGTTGCAATGGAAAAGGGCCTTCGCTTTGCAGTACGTGAAGGTGGCCGCACGATCGGTTCAGGCACGGTGACCGAAATCATCTCGTGATGCTGGGCTTTGATTTGCTCGGGTTGGGTATCGCGTTAAGTGGCGAGCAAGTGAGAGTCGGTTTGAATGAGATTGTCTTTGGCATAAACTAGTTTTGATCAAGAGCTAGTTTCGTATAATTTGATTCGTAAAGACGCCATGGGTAATCCTCGTGGCGTCTTTGTTTATACATTATACTTTACGGGTCTCTTAGAGCCTCTTACATAACGAAGAAGTAGAAGAAGTAGAAGAAGTAGATTCAGGCAAGACGCTTGTGCCGCGAGAAGAGAGTGGTTATGCTAGTAAAGATTCTAAGGATTCGTAATAGAATCTTGACGGCCTTAAATTGGCGGCTCTTTTATGTACGCCCGGCACCGTGCGTAAGCGCACGCCAGCAATCGCGGGCTTGAACCCGCTTCAATCTAAAAATGGCTTGATATTTCGCTCGAATGTTCGTTGTTGCGTGCGATTAAGGAGCAGGAGGATCGCGTCGCGCAGGGTGAGTTTCGCCACAGGTGTGCCGTCACCGCCATATATCTGAGCATAATCGCTGATGAGCGTGCGAACCTTACCGGCGTGTTCACCCTGCAGGTTCAGGTGTCGCGTGAAGTAGTAGTAAAATACGTCGCCGCTGCGGACGACGCGCTCGAAGGAACGCGTGCCTTCTTCGCCGAGTAATTGCAGCTTGGCTTCGGCGATGAGCAGGCGAGCGGGCGCAAGATCTTCACCACGTTTGGCGCGAGCGCGAGCCGCGTCGATGGCGAACTCGTCCCAATATTGGTTGAGGATCGCGCGATACTGATCGCGGGTTGCTTTGGGCATTTGGTCGGCAAGCATGCTCTCAAGATCACCCAAGGCGAGAAAGTCGCGCGAGCGAATAACAACTGCGCCGACCAACCCGACTTTCACCAGTGGGTTGTTTACGCCGCCGCCTGCAAAGAGAAGTATGGGTAGGTTACGGATGACCGAATCGTCGAGTCGCTTCCCACGAACTGCGATGACGGCGTTGATCGCTCGACGCGTGGCCTTATCCATCGAAACCAGCGCGAGAGCGGCTTCAGCGGGGTTCGGATCAGGCTTGACAAGCACGCCCGAATAATCACGCGCGAGTAGATTCGTAATAGCAGTCGTTGTCACTCGTGGCCCAGCAAGCAGATCAATTGATTGAGCACGTGAAGTGATCGCTGCGAAGCTTACTTTGTCGATGCCGGGTGTGAGCGAGAATTGCATCGGTGGAGTTGCTTGGTTTGTTGTTGCGTCGCTCGCGGGTTGTACCGTATTCGTTGTAGAGATGCCAGCAATATCTAACACCCAATTTGGTATTGGAACATCAGGAATTGTGGGAGTATTTGCCTGCGAAATCACATCTGTGGCAGCATTGCTCGATGGGAGATTGAGAGCAGAAGGTTGTTCGGCGAGTGGTGGAGGGATTAGTTCGTGCTGCTTGACTGCGAGCACTGCAACAACGACAAGGCTACCCAAGGCGACCGAAGCCGACCCCACGACCAGCACCGCTGAAGTTGCAAGTCCGCTGGCTGCGAGGCACACAATTATCAATATGCGCATTCGACGCATTGCGCGTGATGGTCGCGTGCCCGCCGATGTGGCGTAAGGCACATGAATCCAAGGCAGTGGAGGAGGAGTTTCCGTGTGCATGGTCACCTCGTGAACACGAAGCCTTCAATCGTGCGTTGGCCCGGAAAGGTACGAGACTGTCTCGATCCAAGTGCGTTTATTTGGACGTGGAACCTGCAACTTGTACGGTATTGGGCTCGCGGCGTTGCACATCTTTGGGAAGTGCCCAACCCCACTCGCTAAAAACCGGTTCCAATTTCCGATGCCATCGAGTTTGAGACACTGGGCAACAAAGTGATATCGGGCCACAACGGCTCACGATGCACGCGCACGCAGGCCCTCTACCATCGCTTCGCATGCAAGGCACTATCGAACGAGCGTGGGAAAGGCTCAACGTCCAAGACCCTGAAGGGGCCAAGGCGATCCTGCGCCAAGCTCTTAAGAAACTCCCTGGTTACGCACCCGCTCACAAGCTCATGGGCATGATTCATTCCGGGCATAACGAAGACATCCTGGCGTACGAAGCCCTCGACCGCGCGACCCACTGTGATCCAACCGACGCCGAAGGGTGGTTCATGCTCGGGAACGCCGCCATGATTCTTCGTCGAAACGAGGATGGCGTTCGTGCGTATTCGCAATGCATCAAGCTGTCCCCGATCGCCACGTCGGCACACGACGGGCGAGCCAAGTGCCTCATCAGCCTTGGTCGCCGCGACGAGGCCATCACAACATATGAATCTTCTGTCACAATCACGCCTTTGGACGAGAACGTGTGGGGCAGGTATTCAACAGCGCTTCTGGTCATCGGGATGGTTCACGAGTCTGTCGCGATTCTTCGCCGCGGGATGGATGCGCTCGCGCAGCGTGGCGGTCCGGGTTCAAGCCCGTTGCTCATCGAGCAGATGTGCTACGCGATGAACTTTCTCAATGACGCCGACCCCGCCGAGCACAAGGCTGCTCACGTCGCGCTTGGAAAGATTTGGTCCGCGAAAGCGACCCGTCGCGAGCCGAGCTTTGCGCGAACCAACGCCGACCCAGAGCGGCTCATACGCGTCGCGTTTGTATCGGGGGATTTTTGTGGGCATGCGTGCGCGTGGTTTTTAGAAGGGCCTCTGGCCGCGCTTCGTACGATCAGTAGCGCCACGAGGATTCAGACCTACCTCTACTCAACACTTGATCGCGACGACGAGATCACCGAGCGATTTAAGCCTCTTGGCGTGTGGCGGCCGTGCGTGCACATGGAGGACGACCAGCTTGCTCATGCCTTTGCCGATGATGAAATCGATGTGGTGATCGAGTGCGCTGGCTGGACCGAGGGGAGTCGCTTAAAGGCGTTAGTCCCGCGCGTTGCGCCTGTACAAATGACGTACCTTGGGTATCCCAACACTACGGGCATGCCCTCAATCGACGCACGAATCGTCGATTGGGATACCGATCCTGCAGGCGCTGAATTCGCGTGCACAGAACGATTAATCCGCTTAGACCGCTGCTTTATTTGCTTTCGCCCGCATGATCACAGCCCAGACGTTGGAATCACGAACGCGATGCGGGATGCATCGGCACCGATCGTCTTCGCCAGCTTCAACCGCGCGACCAAGCTTTCCGACGAATGCGTCGTGATGTGGTCAAAGGTGTTGCATGAAGTTTCTGCCAAGCGTGGCCTACCTGATAGCCGCCTATTGATGAAGAGCGCAATTGTCAGCGACGAAACTCGCCGCGACGCCTCGGCTCGCTTCAATGCTTTGGGCATCGACCCATCGCGCATCGACATTGTGCCGTATACCAAGGACCATGTCGAACACCTGGCGATGTACCGCGACGTTGACATCGCGCTCGACACCTTTCCATACCACGGCACAACCACAACGTGCGAAGCAGTTTGGATGGGCGTGCCCGTGATCACTCGTGCGGGCAGCACGCACCGCTCGCGCGTTGGCGTCTCGATCCTAAACACGCTGGGCTTACCTGAACTTGTAACCAACAGCGACGAAGGCTTCGTAGCTGCGGCGGTGTCACTCGCCAACGATCGCTCGCGACTCTTAGCACTGCGAACAACTCTGCGTGAACGCATGCGCACAAGTCCGCTTTGCGATGCGAACGCACACGCGACGGCTCTTGTTGGCGCGATTCGCTTCGCGTGGCGCAATTGGTGTTCAGCAAAGGCTGCTAGCGCACACAACGACAAGGCTGGTGCGTGATGACCGATCTATCTAACAAGCTCTACCAGGTCCAAACCCAGATTGAACAAGGCAAGTACGAAGCTGCTGCGATTGCGCTTCAACGCTTGATCCCAAAGTATGGTAATGTTTCCGACGTTCATGGCATGCTCTGTAGTACCTTCCTTCGGATGCGTAAGTACGACCAGGCCATCTATGCGGCCGAACGCGCCCTCGAAATTTCGCCCGATAGCCCCTACATGCTCCATGATTGTGCGCTCGCTTGGTCGCAGAAAGGCGATGGCAAACGAGCCGAAGAAATCATGCGCCGCGTGATCGAAATCGCGCCAACATTCGCCCCAGCACGTCTGCACCTAGCCAACCTTGCGCTGGACCGCCAGAACGCGCGAGAAGCCGCTGAACATTGCGAAGTTGCACTTGCGAACGAATCCAACGCGATGGTGCTCGTGACCTACATCGGCGCGCTCTTGCAACAAGGACGCGTCGCCGAGGCGAATCAAACTGCGAAAGAATCTTTAGCGAAGTATCCAAACGAACGAATGCTCGCGACGGCATATGCCACCACGCTCAACTCGATGGACGATGCGGACCCCGCCGAATCAGTCGCTGCACACCGTTTATATGGCGAACTGGTTCGCGCTCGTGCCGAACAAGAAGCGCCGATCCTCGCGAAGCAAGGCATGCCGATCGGGCCTTGGCTCAAGCGCACGCCCGGCGTCGCACTCGACGGCAACATGCCACTTCGCGTCGGCATCGTCACCGCTGACGCGCGCACACACTCATGCGCATTCTTCCTGCTCCCCTTGCTTCAAAGGCTTAAGGAGCGTTCGAGTACTTCTGCTGCTGGCGCGATCGAAATCGTTGTGTACTCGACGAATCTGGTCAAAGACTCGATGACCGATCGCATCAAAGCCGCAGCTCACATCTTTCGAGATTGCGCCCAACTTACTGAAATCCTGCTCGCGCAGAAGATTCGCGATGATCGCGTCCACATCTTGATCGACCTCATGGGGCACACGCTGGGTGACAGCCTGATGACCTGCGAACTCAGGCCCGCGCCCGTGCAAGTCACATACCTTGGCTACCCCAACACGACCGGGCTCACGTCGATGGATTGGCGCATCGTCGATTCACAAACAGACCCAACGGGCGATGGGCCATGGGGCTTGCCCTTTGATCAACGCGCAACCGAAAGGCTGTTCCGCCTTGATCCGTGCTTCTTGTGCTATCGCCCGCCGCAAGGCGATGTTGATTCGGCTCGTGATGAAGTGGTCGTACCCGAGCCCAGATGGACGACGGCTCTTTCGCGAGATCCCGCTGCGGCGCCGGTGTTTGGGTCGTTTAATGCGAGCACGAAGCTGAGCGACGGGACCATCGCGTGTTGGGCGGCGGTCCTTCGCGGGTGTCCACATTCGCGGATAGTCCTCAAGGCTGGTGGATTTTCCGATCCCGCCGTGCGCGAGCACATCATTATGGGCTTTCAATCCTTTGGCGTTGCCGCCGAGCGAATCGAGTTTCTCGAGCGCACCAAGAGCATCCGCGAGCATCTCTCTCTTTACGCGAGTATTGACATCGCGCTCGACAGCTTTCCATACAACGGCACGACTACAACCTGCGAAGCGATGTGGATGGGCGTGCCTGTGATCACCAAGGCGGGTAGGACCCACGCGGCGCGGGTTGGAGTCAGCTTGCTCATAGCAGCGGGCGTAGCCGAACTCATCGCTGCGGATGAATCTAGCGACAGCAGCATCGGGCCCAATTCACACGCGAACTACGTTTCGTGCGTCAAAGCACTTGTGCTAGATCATGCAAGACTCACGTTGTATCGCAAGACCCTACGCCAGCAGATGGCTCGCTCGCCATTGTGCGATGAAGCGAGCTTCGCAGAACGATTCGCTGGTGCGCTGCGAGCGATGTGGCGAGAATTTGTGTAGAGCAAGGCAAAGTACCGCTGTGCCACTTCTTCTTCTTCCTCACTCATTCCCAACCGTCGCCGGGTCGAGCCCTTGCTCAATTGCGGTGATCTTTCGCACGCGGCGTTCATGCCTGCCACCTTCAAATGGCGACTTGATCCACGTATCAACAATCGATTCGATCAATCGCTGCCCCAACAAATCCGCGCTCAAGCACAGCACGTTCGCGTTGTTATGGCTGCGTGACAAGTGAGCCGTGATCTCATCGTGGACCACCGCCGCCCGAATCCCCTTGACCTTGTTCGCAGCGATCGACATCCCAATCCCAGAGCCACACACCAAAATCCCAAGGTCGGCGTTCCCCGCTGCGACTTCGCGTCCAACCAAATATGCTCGCTCAGGATAATCACAACTCGTACCCGAGCAATCGCCCAAGGTGCAAGCCTCGTGCCCTTCACGTTGCAATTTCTCCGCAAGAAGCTTGATCGCGGCGTGTCCGCGGTGGTCGGCGCTAATCGCAATTCGCATCCAAGGCCTCGCTGATTGGTTGTTTCTTCTGCTCTTGCACATGACCCGCGTGCACTTTGATCACGCGTCCATCCCCGCCAATGTAGCCAGCCGCTGGTCAATCAGCGCGGCCATCCGCTTCAACGTTTGACGATAGACATCCATGCCCCCACCAATTGGGTCAGGCACGTCAGCGCCCGTCGGGTCAAGCGTTTCAACCTTTCCCGCCAATGAAGAATCCATTGCCAGCAGTGCTCGCGCGTGCGATTTGGTCATTGCGTATACCACATCTGCCTCGCGCAACATTTCCGGCGTCACCTGCCGCGAAGCGTGCCGACCCGGATCAACGCCGATTTCAAGCAAAGCGTCGGCTGCCTCGGGCGTCATTGCTTGTCCATGAGAAGCCGCAACACCCGCCGATTCCGCCACGATAGGCACAACCGCTCGCGCGCACGCCTTGAGCGCACGATCCTGCATCAACGCCTCGGCCATCGGGCTCCGACATGTATTCCCCGTGCACACCAGCAGCACAACCCGTGCCGCCTTTCGTCGAGCATCTCGCGCGCTCATCACGCCCTCTCTTTCCACGCGAACATGCCCGCTGGCATCCAGCCGTATCGTCGTTGATGGCTTGCCCAATCGCGTCGGTCCTGTATCGAGCACCGCGCGAACGCCCGCCACCAAAAGCTCCTCGGAACGTGTCGGCCCGATCTTTTCTGGCCTATCCATAGGCAGCCGATCTGCGATTACGATCGCGTTCCCGCGTCCATCTTCCCGCCTTACTCGACACATCCGCAAGATCGTCCGCGTCGGCTCTGACTCGGGCACACGCACGGCGATAGCCTCATCACGCCAAACCGTGTGCACCATTGCATGTAATGTCGCATCAAACTCCCCCGAACTCTCTCTGTTTGTGCCGCCGTTACTAGCCCCGCCACCATTAGCCACAACCCGAAAGATGCGTTCCACACGCGCACGCGTGGCCTCGATCACAAATCGAACCGGACCAGGTGCAAGCCGAGAGAGAGCCCTTCGGTGCGCGGGCATCGTGATTCCCAACGCCGCAATCACTTCCTCAACATCAGCTACATGCCAGGTGTACGCCTCATCCGCACGCGCCGGTAACCTGAGCGCGGCCCGCACCGCCGCCAACGACCCTAATCCCTCGGGCGTAGTCAGCGCAAACATGCCATACACAGTCTCCGTTGGCAGCACCACGACGCCCCCATCACGCACATGACGCGACGCATCCTGCGCTTTGCGCGGATCTTCGTTCAAGGTGTCTGTGCGCACGGCTCCCATGCTCGATCGTCTCCTTGCCGAACCAACCCTTACCGAACCAACCCTTTCCGAATCGGCTGTACCAAATAAATCCACGCTCAACCAGTTCCGCTGCTTCGCCTTGATTCGCTCTTCATCTATTCGCTCAATTCTGGTCTTTGCTACGCAGGAATCTTTAGAGTACCAGACGCATGCGTGTAAGGATTTTGTGAGTGTATATTCTAGGCCGAGCTCTCGCAATCAAGACTGTTCCCAGCTTCATCCATGCATACCCCTGGAACCGCCCGGGCTTCTACGCGAAGAGTCAATCGGTGGCGGCCTTCAAGGCCTCTCTCGCACGGGGGCCCCGCCGGTGGTGAAACTCCAAGCTTGGCTAGCGCTAGGTTTGGGCGTTTGATTCTGCACTTGGTTTGTTGGTGCTAAGCGAAATCGAGTTTGGAATCTCTAGTTTGTTGGAAGTTTTGTATGGGAAGTTGCTCGAAGTTTATTCTGTGCTTTGCTCACTTTGCTTTGGCAGCCTGCAAATAGGCTTATCAACGCTCTGCTTTCACACGCAACAAGGGGGCTGCGTATTCAAGGCCCGGCAACGCGAAATACCGCAGCCAAGTTGGCTCGCCCCCGGTACAACTTGACAGAGGCTGTTCGGGGCCACGTATTCATGCGTTCAATTCAATCCTTCGAGTTCCTGCGATTATTCATATACCTTCTAACGCAATTGCGTGTACTCTTAACCCGTATAGTCGCTGGTATTTGTTCCGCAACACACGTTCGATATTCGTGTTAGGGAGCCTTCGCGTGGCACATGTTCTTCCGCAATCTCGAATCTTTCGCGCTCCAAAGGCATTCAGCCTCGTCGAGCTCTTGGTCGTCATCCTCATCATCGGCATCATCATCGCCATCGTCCTGCCTGCTCTTGGTGGCGTGCGCGACTCGGCCCGCGATGCCGACAGCCGATCTCTCATCGCTAACGTCTCCAGTGCTAGCTCGCAGTTCATCCTCGATAACCGCAAGGCCCCAGGTTACTTCACGCCCTTCGAGCTCGGCTCCGTCGATAACGAAACCCGTGGCTTCACCGCCATGCAAAACGCCATGCTCGACCTCGCGGGTGGCGTCGTTCTTCCAACGACCGCTGGGCAATTCCCAGTCGGCCCCAGCAACGTAGCCGCTCGTCAAGTTCCCTTCTCTCCGGACGCCGTCGGCGTCAGTACCGGCACCTCCAAAGCCTACTTCGTTCCCCCCAGCAAATACCTCAAGCTCCAGAACGGCACCGAAGGCGGCACACGCGTCGGCAACGCGAATCACGCGCGCATCCCCGAACTCGTTGACGCCAACGGCCAGCCTCTTCTCGCTTGGGTCGAAGATCCCACCGCGCGCCAATCTGTCAAGTCCATCGCCGACTTTTCCGCCCCCGCCGCACTCGGTGGCAACAATCCCTCGTCAAAGTTCTACCTCGCCTCTAACTACGCCCTGCTCAACTCCGAGTCCCTAGGTCGCCTCCGTACCAACAACGCGGTTAATAGCCTTCTCGCTTCCGCCCCTCCGAGCTCCACCCCTGCGAACGCCACTGCAACACTTATGGGTATTCTGGGCAACCCCGGCTCTCCCGACGACGTTAGCAAAAACCTCATCAACATCCTTCCTACTGCCTCTCGCGGTGCCTTTATCGTTCATGGTACCGGCCGCGATGGCATCTTCCTTAACAGAGAATCACGTAGAGCCGGCTCCGTTGTATTCAATAACATTATCAACTACGGCTCCAATTTCAAGGCTCTTCCAGGACCCGCTGGCACGCCCATCCTCGGCACCGATGGCAAGCCCAAATCCGAAGACGTCCTCGCCCGCTTTGACGACATCGTTCAAGCCGCCAACTAAATTAACCCGCCTTTCTTCCACATCTTCACCCTGCCTGTTTAAACAAAGTTCCCAGTAGCCCGGTGATCTAAGCCAGGCTCTTTCATTTTTACATCACTCTGTCACTTGACGATTCACTCCAAACGTGCGAGCCTTCGCATGTGCATCCAATGGTTCCCAACTCGGCTTCCGATTCAGCGAACCGCGCTAATGCTGAACGCGCCAATGCTGAACGCGCCAATCCCGAACAAACCAATCCACATCTCGCCCACGCCCGCTTGCGTGTCGCAGTCGCCTTTGCCACCTTTGTCCTCGGGCTCATTCTCGCCCGGTCACTCGAAGGTGCACTCGCATCCACAACATGGTTTGGTTTCGCTGCGGCGTGCCTATTACTCGCAGTCATACTTCCTGCACAATTTCGCGCATCCTCTCGGGCTCAACTTCTCGCGCGTGCATCCTCGGCGTGCCTCGCACTCGCCGCACTCTCACTCGGCGCAGGCTGGTTCACCTTCCGCATCCATGAACGCGCCGCTCCAACTCTCCACTACACCCAAGGCGTCGTCACCGTCGAAGGCTTCATCACCGCCGCGCCGCAATGGCGCGCCGCCCAAAGCCCCGCTTCCTTCGCAACCGGTTCTTGGCGCTTCGACCTCGCGCTTACCAGCACGTTGGATCCAAATAATTCTGCTCGCGCGCTCTCTGATCAAATTATCCCCGCCCGAGGCGCGCTCTGGGTTCGCTTGCCTGGCTCTCACGCACGCTCCTTCTCAACCGACTCTCTTCCCATAGGCACACGCGTCCGCATCACCGGCACGATCGACACCATCGATCCACCCACGAACCCAGGCCAGTCCGACCTTCGGCTTCTCGCCGCTCAGCGTGGCGTCATCGGTTCACTCTCCCTCAGCGACCCTTCACTCATCCAAACTCTCGCGCCCCCTTCGCGCTTCGCCCGCGCAATCCAAACCGCGCTCGACGCCCTCCGCCGCCGCGCCGCCGACGTCGTTGCTCGCGCGGCAAGTAGCACCCAAACTCCAACTTCCTTTGAAACTCAAACGCAAGCTCAAAACCAATCGCCTTCCAACTCCTCATTTCTTTCGTCCATCGACGCCACTCGCGCTACTCAGCGACAAGCCCTCATCACCGGCTTACTCCTCGGCGAATTTGACCCCGCTTCCCAAGACGTCCGCGACATCCGTGACGCTTTCGCTCGCCAAGGCCTTGTCCACATTCTCTCCATCTCCGGCTTTCACTTGACCGTTCTCGCAGGCGTATCTCTCGCCCTGCTTCGCCTCACCGGCGACCAAGGCCGCCTCGAACCCCTCATCGTCGCGATCCTTGTCTTCATCTTCCTCCTCATCGTTCCGGCTCAATCACCTATCCTTCGCTCCGGCTTACTCGTCCTTGCTCTCCTGCTCATTCAAGCGACAGGCCGCCGATACGACCGCCTTATCGTCCTCGGCTGGATCTCTATCGCCTTACTCATCTGGCGCCCTCTTGACGCTTGGTCCATCGGCTATCAACTCAGCGTCGGCCTCACCGCCGCACTTCTTTGGCGTGGCCACGCCTTCCACGCTCGTCTTTGGAACCTCTTCTCCCCCGCGCCCCTCAAAGGCGTCCGCCCCATCGACCGCGGGCTCTTGGGCCTGCTTCTCGAAGCCGTCAAAGCCTCCCTCTCGACAGGCCTTCTCTGTGGCTTCTTCGCATTCCCCATCGTCGCCTACCACGCTGGCATCCTCAGCACCTTGGGCATTTTCGTGGGCATCATCGTCACCCCTGTCATCATTCTCGCGCTCTGGATCGGGTACGCCGCCCTCATCGTCGGCATGTTCATTCCACCCGCCGCCGACTTCGCCGCCAGCACACTCGCCGCCCTCGCCGAAGCCGCAATAGCTCTCGTCCAACTCTTTGACCGCATCCCCCTCAGCTCTACACGCCTGCCGCCGGTTCCAATCTTCTGGGCCTTCGCCGCGACGCTCGCGTTCGCGTGGTGGGTTGGCGTACACCGCCCACGCCGCCTGCACACGTCCATCCTCATCCTCCTCCTTAGCGCATGGCTCACCATCGCATGGCTCGCGCCCAATCGCATCGCGTCGTTTCCATTTGCAAGCACACATTCGCAATTGCCCTTGCTCCGCATCGACGCATTCGCCGTCGGTGACGCCACCTGCATCCTCATCCGCTCCGACGACCAAGCCCTGCTGTGGGACGCAGGCGGCCCAACCCAAGGCGGCATCCTCCCCGACATCGTTCAATGGACCCGCGCCCTCGACGCATGGCATGTTCAATCTCTAATCATCACCCACGCCGACATCGACCACTACGCCGCCGCCGACACCATCATCGGCCCGCTCAACATCAAGCGCTTGTACATGTCAAACGCCATGCAAGCACAGCTCGTGCGCGACCGCGCCCGCAATGCACGGTACGCGCAAAGCTCCAATCTCACTTCAAATCAAAGCGCATCACCTCTCGCCCGCATCATGGATCGAGCAACCCGCACCTTGGCTGAGAACAAGGGTTCGATCAACACGCTCGCGCGTGGCGACGAGCTCTCGCTTGGCCGCGCTCGCTTCCGCGTCCTTTGGCCGCCCGCTGACTTTGATCTCGACGCCACCAGCACAATCGATAACGACGCGTCTCTTGTTGCCCACATCGAAGTCCAAACCGCCGCCGGACCACGCCACATCCTGCTGACAGGCGATATCACCGACAATTCCATCAAGCTCATCCGCACATTCGAGCCTTCGCTTCGCGCTCACATCATGGAAGCCCCGCACCATGGCACAGCCACGCCAGGCGTCCGCGATTGGATCCTCGACATCGCGCCTGATGTCGTAATTCAATCCGCAGGTAAACGCAAATCAAGCGACCCACGCCTCGATATCGCTCGCCAAGGCCGCCTCTGGCACGCCACCGGCATCGCGGGCCATTCCTTCGCCGAAATCCGCACCGATGGCTCCATCATTACAGGCACGCACAATTAGATAGCCTTATACTTTTGCCTTGGGTACCTTTGCCTTTGCCTTGGGTGGTCCGGCGGTCCCCGCCGGTTGTCTTTCCCGACTCACCATTCCCAATTCGCGCTGCCTTGCCTTTTTTTAAGCCTTCGATAAGCCTCAATAATTCCCAGAATCAGTGTGCATCTTGCCCTGTGTGTTGTACGTCATGTACAGCTAGCCGTGGATTGCCTTAGTCCGCGGTACAAGGCGGTCAACGACCAAAGCGACAACCAGTCTTTTAACGCATTTTAGCTCGCATCCGCACGAGAGAGAGCATCGCAAATCACTTTCAGCGAGGCTATCCACGCACAATCAACTTTCAGCAGCTCAAATTTCAATCAACTCACACGCTACTTCTCACGCTCGCCCCCGGCCACTGCGGTCACTGCGGCCTAATCGTTCCGCTGCGCTCCTCCCCGCGCACACCGCCCTTGCACAAGGCTTCGCGCCCGAATTTTAAGTCTTCTCGCCGCCTCAAGGCACGCTTTGGGGCAATGCTCATCTCAGCGTTGATGGCAAGACGGTTGGTGGCGGACTCTTTATTCCAAATGTAACCCGTGCTACTAGTTACAAACTCAATACAACAAGTCTCACTCAGATTTCGCCTAGCCTTGCCGTTACTGTTGTCTCCGACAACGGCGCTCACACGGTTGGCTACGCAAGCCGCAGAAGTGCCGCGGGCGTAGTGGATATATTTAGCCCTCCAATCGTGTCGCCTCCATCTGTCGAGAACCGGCCCGCATCAGCGGCAACGGTCAAATCGTCGCGAGGAGTCGCTAGTTTTCCACCTCCGGCGGCATCGTCGGGTCGTAGGCATATCGCTGGACGCCACTAGGTGGGTTGCAAACTTCGCCCGCGTGTCGCCTCAATTCATCGTTGACAAGCGTCAAAAACATCAGCCGCGATAGTTACACAACTGTCGACGAATGTCGAAATTATGTATTTGGACAACTTCAAGAAGCATGGTCATGGAACATAATAACAGGATTTAGGATCCTGCCAGATTTGCCAGATGCGATTTTCTAGTGCCGCAAAGGCTCTTGCTGTAAATACCAATGGCTCGATCATCGTCGGCGATGGCAACATCACTGCGGGCCGCTCTCGTGCTTTGCGCTGGGATAATGGCACACCTGCAGGATTGCCAGCACCTAGCGATTATTGTGATTCGACAGCAAACGGTTTAAGCGACGATGGCAGCATCATTGTCGGGTATCTCGCTGGTAGTTTGATCGGCCTGCCTAATACTACCGCGATTTGGACAGCGCAAACTAACTGGATGCCAACGCTCGATTACCTTCGACAAGAAGGTCTTTCCATTCCTCCGTTCTACAGCAGCAGATTCAAAACGAATGTTTTGTGTAGATAGTAATGTGTATGCTAGCCTGATACGTGATAACTAAATAGCAATGAATTTCTCACGCTCGCGGTTATCATCTCGCCTTCATCCTTATTATTGCTCACCTTTGGCATAGCCCTCTCTCGCCGGTCACGTACCCGGCGGTAAGTTTGGTGTGTTTACACAATATGATAGAAGTTTTCGGTATGAAGCATCATCTCGGCTAGATTCTTTGTACCCTCACTAGTTTGGTTTCATCTGTCCACGCTCAGAACGCAGCGGTCAAGCCTTAGTCATTAAGGTGCACGACCCTGCAACGGTCAGCCAACGCGCGGCTTGCGCGGCCGCCGCACCAGCGCCCGCTGCTGAGACGCACGACATGGTCAAATTCAAGGACGCACGTGTGCTCATCGTTGGAATCCAGAAACCCTCGGAGTCGCTTACGTACCGCCACCGGACGTGGTTGCGCTATTCTTGAGTTAGGGACGCTAGACAAGACCAAACTAGACACGTCCGAACTAAACAAGCCCGAACTACTTTAGATCGAATTAGTTCGGCAGACGCCATCAGTCATGCACGCAATTCCAACAAGGGCGCGTGTACCGCCAAGATTTACGAGCGCACTATGCCAAAAGCTCGCGAGCGTGCCTGCTCGTGCCCGGCCAGCATTTGGCAGCCGCAGCGTTCGCCAATACCAAACCGTGCAAAGCCTGGTGCATCCGCATGTTCCATGCGTATCTCCATGGAACGTTAATGAGACTTCCAAGTTTGAACGCGTTCACACAAGCAAACCTTTACGCACAACAAAATCTCAAGCTCGCCACCCAATGTTGCGCTCTATCGACTAGTACGTCAAACATCCGAACACGTTTCTCGCGATTTTCAATCCGCTTGTTCCGCACGCCCGTAACCCTAGTCCTTCGTGCTCCTATCATGCACGTTCAGAGTAATCGGCTGCACCAGCCGCCGATGAAACGTTGGATTACAAAGGGCGCGTATGTACGAGTTATCCGTGGAATCTGAGTTTTGTGCCGCTCACGCCCTGACTATCTCAGGCGTGCGCGAACAAGTCCACGGCCATAATTGGCACGTCACCGTGACCATCGCAGGCGACAACCTTGATCCCGATGGCTTGCTCTGTGACTTTCACACCGTCGAAGACGTGCTCAAAGCTGTTATCGAACCCTTCGAGAATGCCGACCTCAACGCTGTCCCTCCCTTTGATCGCCTCAATCCAACCGCCGAGCATGTCGCCAGGTATATCGCTCGCGAAATGGCTCATCGCCTCAATGATTCGCTCGCGCCTTTCGCGCAAGTCGCCGCGGTCCGCGTGACCGAAGCGCGTGGATGTAGCGCAACGCATCGAACTTCGCCCAAGGCAAGCACGTAGTTTCTTCTCTCTTCATCCCAGCCGTTCATTTTACCCCACGTACCCCACGTACCCCACGCACCCCACGCACCCCACGCCACCCCGCTCTTGCCTTCCAACACCGCCCACAAGTACCACCAATGTCTCTCAACCCTTCGATTCCTCCCAACTCATCCAACCCGCCCCTTGCCGCAGGGACATCCGGCCACGCGCCAATCACACCCAAACATGCTCGCAAGCCTCGCGCTATTCCCGATGGCACGATTTACTTCAATCGCGATCTCTCCTGGCTTGAATTCAACAAGCGCGTCCTCGCACAGGCCGCCGACCAAGAGATGCCTTTGCTCGAACGCCTTCGGTTCATCTCGATCTTCACCAGCAACCTCGACGAGTTTTTCATGAAACGCGTCGGCTTGGTCAAGCGCCAAGTCCACGCCGGGATCGACACCCTCTCTCCCGAAGGCATGAAGCCTCGCCAGGTTTTAAACGCAATCCATGAAGCCGTAGTAGCCTTGCAACATGAGCAAGCACGTCTCGTCCACAACGTCCTGCTTCCCGCCCTCGCCGAGCAAGGCATCCACATCCTCACATGGAACGAGCTCTCCGAAAAAGACCGCGCCAGCGCTCACGAGTGGTACAAAGCTAACGTCTTCTCCGCGCTCACTCCCTTAGCAATCGATCCATCACACCGCTTCCCCTTCATCTCCAACATGTCGGAGAACCTCGCAATCGCCGCCGACCCGCCCATCTCGCGCGACGATGGGCCCGGCCTCGACGACGCCGATAACGCGGTCTACGCACGCGTGAAATTGCCTCATAAAATTCGCACCTACGTTCCTCTTCAGGCACGCCCAGGCGATTCGTCGCTTCGTTTCATCATGCTCCGCGAGATCATTCTCAACAACCTCCACGAGCTTTTCCCAGGCGTCCACCTTCGCGAAGTTTCCGGCTTCCGCGTCACTCGCTCTGCAGGCATTCAAAAAGATGACATCGACGCCGCCAATCTCCTGCAATCTGTCGAAGCCGACCTCAAGCAACGCAAGTTCGCTCGTGTCGTCCGTATCGAGATCGACGCTGATCCTCCCCCCGCCACCCTCCACTGGCTGCGCGACAAGCTCAACATCGATCTTCAAGACGTCTACGAACGTGCGACGCATCTTGACTTGCTTTCCTTGACCGAGTTGTGCGATCTTGATCGCCCCGACCTTAAGTTCAAGC
>JBBRGG010000006.1:0-32960 GCA_038240875.1 Phycisphaerales bacterium
CGTTAGATGTAAAGTAAGCGGCCAGGACGGCCAGACCACCCAAGCAAAGCCCGTAAGGCAGAGGCATCAAGGCACAGGCAGCAAGGCAAAGGTTGGGCTAGAAAGCAAATCGAGTGCCAAACGTGCTGCCAACCACAAACCATAACCAACAATAGACTCGACTAGCCAACATACTCTCCTGGGTGATTCTTACAGAGTGAAGAATTAGAAGAAGTAGGACGCAGGCGGAACGTCTGCACCACGAGAAGTAGTTGTTCTGTATAGGGCTTACTTTGACTTCTTCGGCAAGGTTACTTAGTTACGTCGTTGGCTGGTACTTTGCCCAAGGCCTTGCTAAGGAACTGAGCGTCGGAGTATTGCCTGCCTTTGTTGGTTGCTTCGGCGAAGCGGACGATGACGATGTTGTATTCGGGAAGAACGTACAGCCGTTGCTTGCCTAGGCCAGCCGCCATGTAGATGGTAATGCGGGCTTGGTCGGGGTCGCCACCCATTGCTTCGACGTCGCGTTCGCGGCGGATCTCAAGCGTTCGTTCACGCATCTTTGCACGTGTGGCTTCGCGCGTCTTGTCAGGAATGTTGTCGTCTTTCTTTTCTTTGGATGTATCGGCTGCTGCGGGTCCGTCGCCATCAGCGGTGGCAATACCAGTTACGCCACTGTTCATGAGTGAAGCCTCGGCGTCGAGATTAAGCCACCACGTCAAGCCATAGGAGGCATTCTTGGGGCTTGCGACGAAGCATTGCGCGAGAAGATCGGGGCGAAGTTTCTCGACGAATAGTGTTTCGCCGCTGGTGTTCTTGGTTCGGACCTTACCTTGATCGAGTATGAATTGGCCAAAGGTTGCCCAATCGCGAGCAGTGAGGATCGCGCCGCCAGGCAGTTTTGGATGCCCAACGCGATCGCGGCCGATGCGAGCGGCTTTGATATTAAGATCATCGAAGATGCGTTGTTGTAAATAGTCCATCACAGATTTCTGAGGTTGGTCTGCGGCTTCGAGCTTGCGTTCGAGGACTTCGCCAAAGGCGTAGAAGTGGCTCGGGCCATATTCAAAGACAGCGTCAGCGTCGTGTTTGCTGGGGACCGCGATAGCGGCCAAGAAGAGGTCGTTTGGTGGTGGCGCGTTCTCATTTCCCAGGCGTTTGGCACGTTGGGCGGCACCTTCGCCAAGGGTTCGTGAACCGCCTCGCCCGCCTAAGAGCTCGTCAGAAGGTTCAAGTCCGGAAGAAAGAGTGAGCAAGTGGCGGAGAGTGATTTTGTTTTTGCGTGGGTCGGCTTTCCATTCGGTGATGGTGTCGCTGGCGAGTTCGTCGAGAGATAGAAGCTCATCTTGGACCGCCATCATGGCCATGATGCCTGTGAAAGATTTGGTGCCTGATGCCAGAGCGTGAGGCTTGTTCGCGGACCAGCCATTGTCGTAACGTTCGTAAAGAACTTCGCCATCGCGCATGACGAGCAGGGCGCGGCCTGAGTACGCTGCGGAATAGTCAGCCGCGGCGTCGAAGGCTTCTTTGGTCCAGGTAAAGGGCTTTGTGATTGCGACAGGCGCGAGCTGAATTTTGAGCGCGGGCGCGGGCGCTGGCGCTGTAGAAGTATCTTGCTTGCTTGGTGCTTGAGCTGAGGGAGTCGCCTTACTTGCTGGCGCTTGCGCGAACGCAAACGAAGTCACTATCGTGCTTGTGATCGCCATCGCGTGCAGCAATGACACTTTATTGAACGTGTGCCTACGGCTGTGATAAGACATGGATGGCTTCATAGTGGGTCGGGCTTATGCTGGCGCGCCTTTGCGGCGTGTCTGGTTCTACTAAAGCTGGTTCTAATAGAGCTGGTGCAAGTTCGCGTGAACGACCACTAGCGTTTCAGGCTGAACGCATCGCGAAGAGTTTGATTGCTTGAGAAAGAAGTGGATGCAACGCGACCAAAGCGTGCCCACTACTATCAGTTGTGAGCCGCCCGCCCAGCGAGCCCAATCTCGCAGGATTTTCAACGCGTTCAGCCGCAGGCCACCACCTGCCCGCGGCGAAGTCTGCTGCGCATTCTGAAGTGTCGACAGGCCAGGTTCGTGCGCACGATCTTGGTCCTGGAGTAGACGCGGATGACGCGGAAGATCGACGGATCGTCGCGGCGATCCAGAACGGCGACATCACGTTATGGGGCGAGCTGGTTTCTCGCTATCAAGATCGGTTATATTCTATGTGCGTGCGCATGGTTACTAATCGAGATATGGCCCAGGACCTCACGCAAGACGCGTTTGTAAAGCTTATTCAAGGGCTTGGGACGTACGACGGCAGAAGCCGATTTTCGACATGGGCGATTCGCGTGACCATGAACGTGTGCCTGTCGCGGCTGAGGGCTGAGAAGCTCCGTAGGCACCCAAGCATCGAAGCCATCGGCGAAAAGGGGTTTGGCGGAAGTGGGAGCGGGGCCGGTGCGGGCGGTGATGGCGGTGAGGGGCCTGGTCGGGATTGGATGGAAGATCGGGAACCAAACACGCTCCAAGGCGTCGAAGCACATGAGGACAGAAGGCTGGTCCTTGAAGCGATTCGCGAGTTGGACCCAGACCAACGTGCGGTACTGATTTTGTGCGACTGTCACGGACAGAGCTACGAAGCCATCGCGATGAGTCTGGGTGTTGCGGTGGGGACGGTAAAGTCTCGTTTATTTCGCGCGAGAGCGGCACTCCGCGATGCGGTTGAAGCCATAGCGGCGAGCCGTGTGCAGCCGGGCGGTGTGGGAAATGGTGAAGGCAGTAGTGGCGGGGGTAAAGATTCGGTGACTGGCAGTAAGACTGGATCATCTTCAACTGGTTATTCGACTGCTCCCTACACAACAACGCATCCGCCTTCGCGGTTTCCAGGCAAGCAAGTTTAAAGCAAGCAAGTTTCGTTTCTCGTTTCTGCATATCAGGCCCTCTTTTATTGTACTTATTTCCTTGATTTTTTTAGTAAGGTTTATCAGCATCTCTAATGTCCAACGACCCTGTCAATCCCGATGGCAACCCCGCCACCAACCCAGACGGCTCACGCCGCAATAGCCAAGATCTTGGCGCGAGTGGCGGCCTACACGACTTCAATTCGAACAACTCAAATTTGAACAATTCTGGACTTACAAACTCTGGCCAATCAGGGATGATTCTTTCCGAAGAAGAGTTGCTCGAGTGGGTCGAGGGGCGGTTGTCGCCGACGGCTGCAGCTTCGATGGCGGCGGTTTCTGGCCGTCGCGGGCTCTCGGCACGTGTGTCGCAGATGCAGGCCAATCGCCGAGTAATGGCGTCCCTGCCTATGGAGATTGCTCCTGCAGATTTAACCGAGCGTGTTATACAAGCGCTTGAGCGAGAAACCTTGCTCGCGCTGTCGGGAGATGTGCCTTCGGAAGCAACGTCGATTCCGATTTCGACGTATCAAGATAGTCGCTCGTCGCGGAATGGCAGGCGTGGCGGCCAACGCTCATCATCGCAGGCTGGCGTGTCTCGATCAGCTTCGTGGCAAGCTCCGCTCGCAATAGCTGCGGGGCTCGCGCTGCTCATCTCTGGCGTGTCATACTTTGGCTATATCACGCTTCGCGACAAGAACGCCGACGCGCGCTTTGGCAACACCGGCGTTGGCCCGATTGCAATTGGTTCCACGAACGAAGGTTCGCTCAATGGCGATCAGTCCATGCCTCTTGCCGATGTCTCGAGGAGAACTAGTGACGCGAAAAACACAGGAAACCTAGGCATTCCGCCGATTCCCTCGCCCTTGAACGAAGGCTCGCGAACTGGCACAACTTCGAGCGTTGGTGAAGCCTTTGCTAATGCGATGCGAGACGCACGATCGCCCGGCAGCTCGCCAAATGACGGGTCAAATAACGAGCCAAATGACACGTCGGGAATGTTGATCGATCCTGCAACTGCGGGCACGGCACTCGCAACCGCCGCCGCGAAAGCCAAGTTTGACAGGTCGCCACGAGTCGCGGGCGCATCTCGAACAAATGAAGGCTCAGATATAACACCGATAGCAGGTAATCAAGAGACTGCTTCAAAAGTCGCACCAATTACCGATAGCCGTGCATTAGAGTTAGCTCGTGAAAGGCGGTTGGCTCTTCGCGCACGCGGCGCAACAACAAAAGCTACTTCTGCTATAACGCTTGCGCAACTTGAATTAAACACCGGGCGTGTTTGGTCGTTGTCGCCAGGGTTGGATCAAGCGGTGAAAGTTGAGCTTGATGCACCGCGTGTGGAAGCCCACGCACAGCGTGTTCGAGCAGCGAACGAGTTCGCTTTACAGAGCGAATCAGCACGCGCCGTGGCACTCGCGTCAGCACGCACACGCCTCGCGATGATGTCGGTTGGAAGTGTGGCACCGATGGCGATCCAGCCGCCCACGCCTGTACTCGCGCCGTTGTTTGAGCCGCTGATAATGCCTGATTTCTATGGAGATCTGACGCCGCCGCCACAGTCGATTGGGTACTTGGCGGAACTGCCCGAGGGTGCCGCGGCGTTGTTGTCTTTGAAGGCAACCCTCGCGACGCGTCTAGCTGCGAGCGTTGAGTATGTTGAATTGGCCGAGCCCATGGCGGAAGATGCAAGCGCCTCGGCGTCGCGGACGCTGTGGTGGACCGAGCCGACGAGCGCCTGGACCAAGCGAGTCTCGGTGCCTGTGGTTATTGAACCGGCGCGGTGAGAGAGGCTTTGGGGGATGGGCGGGCATAGGCGGCGATTGAGTAGTACGCCGACGGAAATAAGTGTATTTGCTTCTACTGCTACGTCGAGCGATGACGGATCGTGACAATTTTTCAGACTGCGAACGCCACGCATATGCGTCGCGACGTCCGCCACGCGGCGAGCCTTGCGGGGACGGCGGTTTATCCTATTTTAATAACGTGATTATCAAAGATGCAAACCTGAGTGGCGACATCGCGCTGGAAGCTCGAAGGTATCTGTTGCAGATTTGGCCTGCCGACGTGGTCGCGGTGGGCTGCTGGCGAGTGGCGGATTTGAGATGATCGAAGCCGTGAATTACGACAATAACAGCAACCTCACCTCCGATGGCGAGAAGTTTGATTAAACCTACAACCCTTGGGGACATTTGGTCGAGGTCGTGAAATACTCAACAACGAAGGTCTAGGTACGGTACACCTATTCCATGGATCTAGACTAGCTGAGCGGGTGCGTACGGCAGAGTATAAGCAGGACTTTGTACAGATTTGGGCCACGCTGGTTGAAGCGGAACTCGCATTCTCTGAGGTGCAAGTAGAAGGTGCTTGGGTTCATTCCTCTGAACCGCGCCAGTCGTGTTTTGGCGTACGCCCAGAAGGCGGGCGGCACTCCTATCCATGTGCTAAAATGTCTTTGTATTCGTGCCATTAGGATCGCTTCGATCCTAATGCTCTCGAAAACACTGCGTACGGCATTGTGTCCTCAGCAAAGGGGTACGACTGCCTTTTGCACGTGCCACTTCGCGATGGTCACAAGTACTTGAGGTCAAGCAGTATCTTCAACACCGTGACGGCGTACAACGCCTTGCTTCGCACGTGGGTATTTGCGCCTCTTCGCCCATGCGTGTTTGCGCTTCTTCGCCTGATACCACTGCGCCTATTCGCCCGAGTCGTCATCGGCTACCTTGATCAACTGACACGTCTTTGCAAAGATGCCGCCGGTGAGCCTTCGGTCTTGAAACCGCATAGCTTCCTTGTGCAAGTGATCGCTGTGCAAATAGCTGCGATCCAAGAACCGGATGATCTCTTCGCCCAGAAAACGAATCTCGACTCTGAAGAAGTCGCACTGTCTTTGTTTCTTGGAAAGGTGCGGTCCTTCAGATAGCAGACCCAAAAATCTCTAGAGAAAGTGTGGTCACGCTCTCCGGGCATGTCGTCGCGAGGCGATCTCCCCCTCGCACCCGACTACTTGCGATCAGGTCTTGTGCCTGCAAGGCCTTGGCATTGCATCCCGCTGCTTACTGCCCATTTCTCATTGCCTTTTTCATTTGCTGCATTGGGTGGTCCGGCCTTCCCGGCCGGTTGCTTTCTCGATTCACGATTCTCGCGCCCCACCTCACGCGTTCGCCATTCGGCCCCGGCCACTACGCGTCTCCACCATATATCGCTGCAGGTTTCGGCCCGGGCACGCCGTCGGCTTGATTTCCTGATGCGTCCGCACGTTCCTCATCGACACGCGATGCTGCCGCATCTGATACGCGACAAACGAATCAACCGCCGACAGTGCTTCGCTCGTTGGCCGCTGGTTGTCGAAGTTTCCCAGCACGCAAACCCCCAAATTATGCTCGTTGGTCTTCGACACGTGCGCACCCTCGATCCCAATCGGACGGCCTTCCCACACTCTTCCCGACGGATCGATCACATAGTGATATCCAATATCAACCCACTCGCTCCCGCGCTGGCGATGTGCCCGCCGAATCGACTCGATCCGCGTCGCGACCGCGCTCTCGCGCACCAACCCAACCGACGTGTACGCGTCATGGTGCACTGTGATCTGGTTCACGCCATTCATCGGCCTACTCATCGACATCTTGGGCCCAGCCGACGCCCATCGTGCTCGCGGAATCACACCCCTGGGTGCTCCAGCTGGTCCGCTCGCTACATTCGTTGCGGGCGTCCTGCCACCCAAAGGCGAAGGTACCGGCTTTAACTTGCCAAGCTCCGGCTCCTGATCTGGCCAGCGCATCGCGATATCTTTGCCCTTGCCACCACTCGAGCACCCTGCCAAAAACAAACCTAGCGCGATGCTCGCCCCGCCCAGCAAAATACTGCGCCGCGAGCCGCCCGCAAGAATCCCCGCGATTGTGCTCTCATCAACTAAACCCGAGGCAGAGTCCTCGCCTCGCGCAAGCCGCGTCTCCAGCCGTGCGCACGCATGCACATACTGCTCGCGCGTCAGCGATCTCTCGGCGTACCCCTGCTCCAATGCCAGCCTTAATTCGTAAACGTTCATTCGCCTGCTTCCCCGTGGCTCGCCACTTGGTCTATCAATTCGCACAGCACTACCTCAACGCGGGATTCCTCTTCGCCTGATCTTGTTCAAGATGAAAAGAGAGAAAGACTCTTTGCCTACGTGGACGGCTCCGCCGACCGCAACAACCGCTGCCTTCAACTTGAATCACAATGAAGCCTAACCATTCAAGCCCAAAAGAAGCTACCCATATCTTATCGGCACTTCTCCTCGCACTCCCCCACATCCTGTAAACGCATCAGATATGCACATGTGTGCGCATGCCTCAGGCCAGTCTCTGCACACTCAATCCACTCTCGCCGCCTCTTCAATTAACCCTTTCCCAAGACATTTCGCGCCCAAAGTGCCAGCACCAACAACGCGTGTAACCGATGCGTGTGGTCCGCCGAGTTGGTCGCGTGCGCTTCAATCATCTTTCGAACTACTCGCCGATCCACCTCAAATCCGAGAATCTCTCCTGGCCACGCATCTCGGTGTGTAAGGGTTTCCAGAAGCAGCCGACGCATTCCTCCAAAGTCTGTGCGATACCATTCCCCAATCGGCACGGCGAACCCCATCTTACTTCTCCCCACAATTTCCGCCCCCGCCGCTCCAGGAATTACACGCCTAAGTACCTGCCGCAACAAGGCTTTACGTCTTCCGCCAGGCATTAATGTTCGCACATCGGCCCTACCCACCAAACTCGTCACGGCATACGCCAACATAGGTGATCGAACTTCTAAAGCACACGCCATCGACGCGGCATCAACCTTTGGTAACATGTCCTTTGCCAGTGGTCCATCTCGATCCATATCCAAGGCTTTTCCAACCGCGGCATACGACTCATCGCCAAGATCCCAACCACTACCAACCAAAGGTGAGATCGCCGACTCGGGTAAGCCCAACGCTCGCAGCTGCTCAGGCTCAAAGAGTGACCATATTCGGGCGTATCCATGGCGAGCCATCGTGCTCAAACGTCTCGCTTTGCTCGCCGCCCCGCTAATGCCGCCTCGGCGTTGGCTCTTGGGCAACACATCACCTGCGGCTCCGAGTGCACGCCTGCCTGGACCGATCGAAGCCAGCACCCAAGCTGCTCCATGTCGTTCGTACCCGGCGAAGAGTTCGTCCCCACCATCACCGGACAAACACACAGTGACATGCCTTCGCGCCGCACGGCTGACCCAGTGCGAAGGTAACAGACTGCTATCTCCAAAGGGCACCCCCATTTGCGCGATTAATAGCTGAAGGTCTTCGGCGGGGGTTGCCTCGCAGTCTAAGACATGATGCTTGATGCCGATGGCTTTAGCTGTGCGTGCTGCGGCTGCCGACTCGTCGTACCGCGCGTCGTTCATGCGGACCGTAAAGGCTTCCACGGTTTGCGAGCGACCTTTGCCGTTGCGAAATGCCAGTGCCGCGATCAAAGCTGAATCTACGCCGCCGGAAAGAAAGCATCCTACCGGCACATCTGCTTCCAGGCACGAGACTACGGCTTCTTCCAGCGCGGCCTCAACTTGCGCGACGGTTACCTGCCGCGTTCGCGCGCCAACGCGGACTGAATCAGGCCAGGTTGAATCTAAAGAAACGCCGTGTGTGCTGCCACCTATTGGCGACGCTCGCTCGTGGGTGAGAACCGAAATTGTCCCTTGTGGCGGACCAGGCACATTCCTAGGCGGCGGGTTTACAGGCGCGCCCACACGCCACCATTGCCCTGGCGGCACAACGCTAAACCCTTGCAAAGGCACGGCATCGCCACAGCCGAACATCAGCCATGAAGCTACGCCAGCGGCCCCGGCCCCGGCGATTCCATCGCGCGCGCCAATATCGCGGGCAGCAATATCGCGGGCATTGGATCCGATAGAACGCGAACCCGACCACTCGCGCCATATAGGCAGCAAGCCGCCAGGTTGGCTGGCAAACGCGATCACTCGTGACGCCGGGTGTCCGGGGCCTTCCGCCGAGGCATCTATCGCCGGGAGGTCCCATTGCAGGACATGCAAAGGCTTCTCGCCAAAGAGATCGCGTCCCAGAATCACCGCGCGTGAAAGCGGATCCCACAAGGCAAAGGCGTACATGCCTTGGAGTTTTGCTCGAAGGTGAATTCCCCACGCACGCCAACCCCAAGGTATGACTTCGGTATCGCTGTGATGGGTGGTAAATGCGCAACCCGAACACGCCAACGCTGCGGCGATTTCGGTACGCAGTGTTCTGTGATTGTAAATGCAACCGTTAAAGACCACAGCCAACGGATCAGGGGTTGTAGCAGACGCGCCCAGCGGATCAGGAAAGCCAGCATTCGCAGGGCGAGCGAGCATGGGCTGCGCGCCGCCGACGGGATCGATGACGGCGAGCCTTCGGTGTATGAGCGCAACGTCGATCACGTTCGTGTTTGTTGCGTGCGACCGGTCAAGATTGCGGGCACGAAACTGGCCTTTGGCGTCGGGGCCACGCTGAAGAATGCCTTGGTCGATCGCGTCGGTCCAGCGATTTGGGATCGCGCGGTCGAGCGGTGGCGGGACGGCATCATTGGCCCAGACGCGAACTATGCCACCGATGCCACACATGAAGTTCTCCGGAAGTTAGACGCTGGTAGTGGCGTTGGTTGTTGGGATGGTAGTGGTGTTGGTGGTTTGATTGGTGGTTGGGTTGGTGGTTGGGTTGGTGGTTGAGTTGGTGGTTGAGTTGGTGGTTGGGTTAGCGTCGACACCTCTGGTTGAGGTTGTGCCAGGGTTTATTGGCTGCAAGGGTGGCGCGGGCTGCGTGGGTTGCGCGGAGAGAGGAATGGCTTGAGGTTGGGAGAAGGGTTGAACCGCTTCTGGAACGTCGGCGGGAAGCGAGTCAAACAAAGCCGCGTCTTCAGAGGCTTGCATTGCTATCAAGGCACGCCGATCAGCACGAAGCATCCAAATCGTGTGCAGCGTTCGGGTGATTGCGATGCCGGTTCCAAAGCCAACAACAGTCGCGAGCGCGACCGAATATTCCTGCAGAAGCAAAAAATGCTGTAAACCGAGTGCGACGACATAGAAGATTGGCGCGAGCAAGATCCGCTCAAACTGGACGAGTGTCGCATCCTTCATGAAGGTCATGTTGGCGTAGGCGGGGTTCAAGAGCTTGGGCTTGATGCGGCCGGGCCAGTGGTTGGCGAGCCAATGAAGGCCGTAATAGACCAACACGTCGGCGACAATATCGACAAGGAAGGTGAGCCCGCCGATGATGAGCTTGTGGTCAAGGCCGGTTCGGTCTTCGAGGGCGCGGTGCACGCCAGCGACTTCGAGAGGGTGCATGACGCCGACGGTGATGGCGAGCGCGATGATGCCCGCGAGAACGATGTTGACGTTCACGTTGACGGTGCGATGAGAATACCAGTGCGCCAAGAACCGCATCGCAGAATGCTAGGGGTAGCCGAAGCAGAGCGAATGTGGAAGGCAAGCCAAAGACAGCGCGAAGCGCGAGTCGGGAAAGGCGAGTATGGAAGACAACCGGCGGGGACCGCCGGACCACCCAAGACGAAAGAAGAGGGCTTTAGTGAACTTGGAATGGGAAATTGAAGAAGTCACACCATGATTGAAGCAATCATGTTGGCACGAATATACGAACATAGTTGCAATGTTTACGTAATATTAATAAAATCAGTAACGCATATTATGTTCGCGTGGTTTACTGGTCGTGGCCAGCCATCATGGGCATTTTGTGACCTGCGTCGCGAAGAGTTTTTTCACGTTTGGCGATATCGAGATCGGTTTCGACCATCATGCGAGCGAGTTCTTCGACGCTGGTGGAGGGTTCCCAGCCGAGCTTTTCTTTAGCTTTGCTTGGGTCGCCTAGGAGCAGTTCGACTTCGGCTGGGCGGAGGTAGCGCGGGTCGAAGGCGACGTGATCAACGTAATTGAGGCCGACGGCGGCAAATGCCAACTCGCAGAACTCGCGAACGGTGATGCACTTGCCGGTGGCGATGACGAAATCATCGGGCTTGTCCTGCTGGAGCATCATCCACATCATTTTGACGTAATCGCCTGCGAAGCCCCAGTCGCGTTTGCTATCGATGTTGCCTAGAAAGACTTTGTCTTGGAGGCCCATTTTGATTCGGCCGACGGCACGAGTGATTTTGCGGGTGACGAAGGTCTCGCCACGGCGTGGGGATTCGTGGTTGAAGAGGATTCCACAAGAGGCGTGAAGGCCATAGGACTCACGATAGTTGACGGTTGCCCAGTGAGCCATGACTTTGGCGCAGGCGTATGGGGAGCGCGGGTAGAAGGGGGTGGTTTCGCGCTGAGGAGTTTCGACGACCTTGCCATATTGCTCGGACGAAGAGGCTTGGTAGTATCGAACCTGCTGGCCGGTTTCCTGCTGGAATTCGCGGACAGCTTCGAGAAGGCGAAGAGCGCCCATGGCGACGGTGTCGGCGGTATAGATGGGCATGTCGAAGGAGACGCGAACGTGGCTTTGTGCGCCGAGGTTGTAGACTTCGTGAGGGCGGACCTTGCGCATGATGTCGGCGAGGCTGTTGGCATCGCAGAGGTCGCCATAGTGGAGCTTGAGACGAGCTTTAGGGAGGTGAGGATCTTCGTAGATGGGGTCGATGCGTGAGGTGTTGAAGGAGGAAGAGCGGCGGATGATGCCATGTACTTCGTAACCCTTGGCGAGGAGAAACTCGGCGAGGTAGGAGCCGTCTTGGCCGGTAATGCCTGTGATGAGAGCGCGACGCGGAGTGCTCATTCAATGCCTTTCGGACTGCGGTGAGATGAGAGCGAGGGGAGATGTGGACGGGACGTATACGCCGATGCCGACGCGTGGGTTCGGTCCCCGACGGTACGTCGGCGAGACAGGCGAAAGTGGCTAGAGACACATGCAAAGGTCGAAAGTGGTTCGTCGGCAAATAGAGGGGACAAACTTCATGCACGCATTACACGATTGTAAGGATGGAGATGGTATTCGCGGCGTACAAGGTATAGGGTGCGCGGTTGATGGAAGGTATTTGATTGGATTGGCTGGTAATTCGTGGGGGAGCGCAGGAGTTGCCGACGCCTGGGAGTTGCGCAGGAGTAGCGTCGTCTATTGCCGCGAGAGGTGCGATCTTGCAGCCGATAGAGGCGTAGGAAGAGAACTTCACGGCGTGTGAAGAGGAATATGTTGGAGAGTTGTGTACCGACATGAGGCGGGCACGCCGTACGCTCGAACCCGCATGCATGTAGTACTTCTCAATCAAGCGTTTCATCCCGACGTGGTCGCGACTGCTCAGATGGGCAAGGACCTCGCGGATCATTTGGTACGCGCGGGGCATCGCGTGACGGCGGTTTCATCGCGGTCGATCTATGGCAAGAAGGGGGCGGTGCTTGCCAAGCGGGAAGAGATTGCGGTGTTGCGCGCGGATGGGACGCGAGCGGGTGTGATCGAGGTCCGTCGAGTTGGGTTTAGTTTGTTTGGGAAGGCGTCGATCGCAGCACGAATCGCGGACTTTGCGTTATTTTATGTGTTGGCGACGCTTCGAGTGTTGACGTTGTCGAAGCCGGACGTGGTGGTGTCATATACGACGCCGCCGTTTATTGCGTTGGTGGGGCTGTTGTGCAAATGGTTGCGTGGGAGCAAGGCGGTGTACTGGGTGATGGATTTGTACCCGGACACGCTTATTGCGTGTGGCGTGATGCGGGCGGACGCGCTGCCGACGCGAGTGTGTGAGAAGTTGAACCGGTTCTTGCTGAAGCAGAGCGACGCGGATGTGGTGCTGGGAAGGTGCATGCGCGATTTGGTGCAATCCAAGGGAGTACCCGCGAACAAGGTTGTGCATATTCCGGTGTGGTCGGATTTAAAGGTGAACGAGGCCAGTGAGGGCAGTGGCAAGAGCGCCTATCGCACGGAGTGGGGTTTGGGTGATTCGGTGGTCGTGATGTATTCGGGGAACTTTGGTTTGGGGCATGACGCGACGACTATCTGCAACGCGATGGAGTTGCTGCGCGATCGAGCCGACATTTGCTTTGTATTTGTTGGCGGCGGGAAACGCCGAGCCGAAGTGGAAGCGTGGATCAAGGCGAAGAAACTGACCAACGCGCAGTGGCGTGAGTATTTGCCACGGGAACGGCTGAATGAGTCGCTTGGGTTGGCGGATGTGCACCTGATCTCGCTGAAGCAAGGGGCTGAGGGGATCATGGTGCCAAGCAAGTTGTTTGGGATTATGGCTGTTGCGCGAGCGGGGATCTTTGTTGGGGACGCGAGGTCGGAAATTGCACGTGTGCTCGCGGACTCGGGCGGCGGCGTGACCGTACGCGAAGGAGATAGCGCGGGGCTCGCGCGCGAGATCGCGGCAATTGCGGATGATCGGGGGCGAAGAGTGGCCATGGGCAACGCCGCGGCGGCATATATCAAGGGTCGATACGACGTTGCGTCGGCATGTGCGATGTGGGAGCGGTTGTTGGTGGATCTGCACGAAGGTAAGGCGTACGAGACTGCGCCGCTGAAAGCGATTTCAGCACGCGACACTATGGCGAAATAGGCGCACAGTCTTCGATTCATTGATCAAACGCACGCGATCACACGCATAAAAAAACCATACTACGAACACGACAACATATGTCCACACATGGCAACTGAACTCTGAACCTGCGATTGATCCGCGCTGCCTTTGGGGGCGGCGTGCGTATCACTTTCGCCTGAGTGTCCGGGCGGCGAGCGTGTTTCGAGCCGCGATGAACATGGCGTAGGCAAATCCTGAATAGATAAGGCTGAAGATACCAAGTGCGACCGTGAAACCAATTGGGCCGACCGAGCCAAAGTTGAAGATCTCGTACTCGACGCCGTGATAGTTATGGCGATAGCTATACAGATTAGCTCCCTCGAGCGCGACCACGATCCAAGCTGCTGGGTTGGTAACTGCAACAAAGCTAATGAAATTTTCACTCAATGTGTGGCGAGAAAACGCTGCAGCGCACATACTGAGAATCCCCGGCAGAAGGAGCCACACGCCCAACATGCTCGCAAGAGTGAGCACGCCAGCGCCGCTGGCTCTTCGCAGCGAAACCGCGAAGTAAAGCCCGGCATTAGCGACGAGCGCGAGCGTGGGCGCGAGGATCATCGCAATGTGAACGACGACCAGTAGATTGAGTTTGGCAACGATAACGCCAGCGATAATAAGCGATCCAAAGGTCAAGCCAATGACGAGCCGCAACCGCGTGAGGATGCCTAGGAGCTTTGCGACGAGGATGTCGCTGGCGGAAATGGGAGTCGAGAGAAGTGCTTCCCATGTGCGCGAATCGCGCTCACTCGTGACTGATGTAGGCGCGCCGATAGCAACCGAGAAATAACAGATGATTGCGCCGACGGTTGTGGCGATGAAAGCGACGGTTTCGTCGCCTTCGCTTGCAATTAGGCTCCAAGTGATGAGCCCGACGAAGATGAGGATGCCGAGCCACATGACCCAGTAATTGGAGACAACAGGTTGCCGAAGTTCGCGCCAGAGTATGGGCGAGTCGCCAACCGTGCGTGAGCCTTGGTTGCGCTGCTCACGTGCTGCGGCACGAGTAGCTAAAGCAGCACGGCGTACGGCAAGTACGTTTGCCTTGCGCTGCGCGCGATGAGAGAGAGGCTGGCCATTGGCGTCGGTGGTGGGGATGGTTTGCGAGCTAATTAACGCGTTGATTCCTTCGGGCGAAATGACGGGTGACCTTGTATTTGAACGACGGTCGATCTTGCCGACGGCTTGTTGGCGGAGGACGACGCGCAGCCTTGCGGTTGCGAACAAAAGCGCGAGGAGCATGACGGCGATATTGGTCACGACGTTCCAGACCCAGAAGTACGCTTTGGAACCTGTGATGCCTGTAGCGATCTGTTGTGAGAGGTTGATGAGGCCGGCGCCCGGGCTTGACGCGTTGATGTAGTCTGGTGAGATCGTGAATGCATTGGTGGATACAAGGAAGAGCGCTATCGGCAGGATGAGGTTCCAGCCGACGATCAGCGCGAGGGCTAAGCCAAACGCTGCACTTGTTCGCGTTGAAATTACCGACGCGAGTAGGCCTAGTGCGCAGGCTGCGAGTGTGGTGGTCACAACGATTGAAGAGGTGGCGAAGATCATCTCGCCGGTGATCCCGCCAAAGATTCGTGTGGCTAGCAGCACGGGCACGGCGATGAGCCCGAGGATAACTAGTTGGACCGACGCGCCGCAGAGTTTGCCAGAGACGATCTGCCAGGCTGAGAGTGGTGTGGTGAGAAGTGTGGCGAGCGTTCCGGTGCGGCGCTCTTCGCAGATGAGTGGGGCGGCGAAGATGACAGCGGCGAGAAGCAAGCCACAGAACTGCACCCACGTGACGATCAACAGCAAATCCGGGCCTGTGGATTGCAGCGATTCGATGCGGCTCAATGTACCGTTCGTAGAGTTGTGTGTGCCCAAGATATCGCTCTGGCTGAATAACGCGATACAGACAAAGGCGGCGAGTATCGCGGCGTATATAAAGCGCACCCAATATGTGCCGACGCGACGGCCTTGGACGCGAAGCTCTTTATCAAGGATCGCGCTAGGACCAAAGCCATTGACCACGGAACGCATACTTCGTTTGATGAAAGCTACGAAGAGCGCGATGTGGCCTGGTCGTTGAAGCTTTGGCGGCTTGAGCGATGACGGCTGGCCACTTGGTTGACTACTCGATAACCTAGTTGTTTGGCTAGAGATTTGTTGAACTGCAGGCGCGTTGGGTTGCGTCACTGCACCGCTCCGGTAGTAAGGCGTAAGAACGCGTCTTCAAGCTTCATCCCCTGGGGCATGAACGAAGCGATCCGCAGGTTCGCGGCGAGCAATCGCTCAATCAAGAAGTGGTGGCCATGTTCGCCTGGCGTGAGATCAACCACTACCGACGCGGGCTCGTCGCCTGGCTTTGCGTGCTGAACTCGCGCATCAGCGGTTAGTGCGGCGATCGCGGCGACGACAAGATCGGTAGCAAAACTTGTTGCGGTTGTCGACGCCGCATTTGATGGGTTCGAAGAATCACCGGTTGTAATCACGGGCACTTCCAGCCGAATCATGATTCGCTCGCCGATGGCGGCGATTGATTTCGATTGGGCGAGAGCTTCGTTCATGGAGCCCGCAAAGAGAAGTTTGCCACGCTCGATGATGCCGATGGACGTGGACATTTCGCCAAGTTCGGTCAGGATGTGCGACGAAACCATGAGCGTCTTACCCATGTGGCGAAGTTCGGTGAGAAGGCTGCGAAGCTCGATGCGTGCGCGTGGGTCAAGGCCACTTGCAGGCTCGTCAAGCAAAAGAACTTTTGGATCGTGGAGAAGGACGCGAGCGACGCCAAGGCGTTGCTGCATGCCTCGTGAAAAACTTTCGACTGGTGCGTCGCGCTTCGCATTGAGGTCGGTAAGTTCGAGGACGCCATCGACGACGCTCCGACGCTTAGCGCGAGGAATTCGAAACGCTGCGGCGAAAAACTGGAGGTATTCGTCGGCGGTCAAGTCTTCGTAATAACCAAGGAAATCAGGCATATAGCCGATGCAGTTGCGGATTTGGTCTTGATGCGTGAGAACGTTGTAGCCACAGACACTCGCGGCGCCAGTGTCGGGCGCGATAAGGCATGCGAGGATCTTCATCGTGGTGGTTTTGCCCGCGCCATTGGGGCCGATGAAGCCAAAGACTTCGCCTGGGCCGATCGTGAGCGAGAGATTATCTACGGCGATGTGCGTGCCGAAGCGCTTGGTAACGTTAGCGAGTTCGATCATGGGCGTGCGTCCTTGTCTTGAGCAGAAGCGAGCGCTGGCGGGAGCGCGTCGGCGGGATCAAGTGGGATCGCGATACGCCACACATCAACGCAGTTCACTTTGGTTCGTTCTGAGATAATCGGCGTCAAAACACCTTGAGACACGAGCCCGATCCCGGGTTGCTCATGACTCGCTCGCAGCAGGAGTACGCCCCACTTGCCCGAATTGCACAGGCGAAGCATCGCTTCGGCGCGAGTGTCGGCGAAGGGGAGGTTAAAGGACAAATTTCTGTGTGGGTAGGAGGAGTTCTTCGTCGGGCCAAACAAGTTAATCCCAATTGGCGTGGTCTTGCCTGTAAAACCCTTGATCGAAGCTGCATGTTTAGGTTGGGCAGGATCTTGCAATGGCGGGAAGTCAACTTGGTACGAGCCATCGGCGACCAAAAGAATCGCGGCTTCGATGTGTACAAAGCTCGCCGGGAGAAAGCCTTCGAGTCTGACGCGCCAGTCTTCACCCACGCGCTGGATGCTGGCGCTGGTGAGCAGGCCTGTATCGCTTGATTCGGGCGCGACATCCTCGGTCGTGCGAAAGGTCCATTGCGGTATCGAAAGTGGCGCGAGTCGCGAAGATCGAACGGCGTCGGCAACGCCACCTTGTTGCAGGATTCGAATCGCAGACCCAGAGACGGTATTTCTTCGAAAGTAGTTTGGTAACTCGAGCGAAACCGGGCTCCACCATGAGCCATTGAGTGTGTCGCCGTTGGGCAGGGGCGCGACAGTCTGCGAGCCACCAGCGTAGAAAACCGTTGCGCCGCTTTGCCAGGTGCGAAATGTCGGAAGGGATGATGAAACTGGATTAATGCCACTCTCAGAATTCGCGCCTATCCCAACGTTCGCACCTATCCCAACGTTCGCGCCACTCCCAACACTCGGCGGCGCGATGACGATATCGATTGCCCGAGTCCGTGCGAGCGCATCGGTGCTTGACCGAACAGCAAGAGGCACGATGTACGCAACGACGCACGCAAGTACCAGCCAAACAAGCGCCGAGATGTGCGAGCGATGCCTTTTGTTGCGGCGTCGAAGCCGAATCGCGTCGAACGGCCCAAGAAGAATTGCCAGCACGACGACTAATACAAAGAGCGCGACCATCAAGAGCGTGATGCTGGGCATCTCGAGCGTGAAAGCAAGCTCCAAGCCCCAGCGACGAGCTTCTGTGTGCATCATGCTGCGCAGAGAAGATCCGTAGGACTTGTGTGTATTATAACGCAGGGCTGACGTATCTTTGCGAAGCAAATCTTGCCAGATGACGAGCGTGGCGATGTTGTCGGCACGTTCGGGCCAGTATTTAGGGTCGCTTGCGACAATGGTCACGATGCCCAAGCCGACGGTGCCATGGACCGCGAGAGCGGGCTGGTTGGTTGCTTCGGATGATTGTTCTCGCCAAGCTACACGCCAGTCAAGCAACTGGCCCTTTGGCGTGATGCTGATGGGCCGAGCGCGTATGGCGTATAGCTCGAGGGTTCGAGGCGTGTTGTTTTGGCCGGTAGTAGGATCTTTGATAGGTTGTCTTATCGCTCCTATACGCGTCCGAAGTGGCATGGTGACTGGGATTGCGGCCGGGTCGCCAACTTCGATCACGTCTTCACACCCAGGCAGCGCCAGCGCCCACTCGCGCGAAGGCGTGTCGATCACGACGATGAGCCGTCCACCCGCGCGAAGCCACGTGTAAAGCGGTGCGCGACGGCGTTCACCCATCGCGTCGAGTGCCGAAGTGGTGGCAACCAAGACGTCGGCTTGTTGGTACGCGACCCAGGAGAGTGGTACGCGATTCAGTGAGTCGACGCCAATATCATTCCACCTCGCATCGCTTTCGCCGAGGAATGTTTCTACTGGGGTGGTCGGATGGGCTTTGAATTCTTCGTCGGCATTTGGGCTGCGTACTGGCTCTACGAGATCCATAATTGGCACAGCCAATCCTGAATTGCCTCGGGCGATTGCAGCGAGCGATGCGTTGCCCATGACAACCACGTGCGAGCTGTTTTCGTAGCCGATAGGCAGCGGATCTTCATCGATCGCAGGAGTCACGGCGTATCGTGCGATGGTGCGGCTGCCCGCGCTCGAACGCGCGACAACCGAAATACTCTGAATGTTGGCGGGCAAACGTGCCACAACTTCGACAGGCGTGACTTTGCCAGGCGTAGTGGCCGTTGGAACAACGTTCGCGACGCGCACGCCCTCGCCTTCGTGCAACACTTCGATCGTGCCCGACCAGGCGCGCGAGCCGCTGGTGATCCAGAGTGTGATTGGACCGTAGCGATCGACGGCGAACGTGCCCGTAAGGCCAAAGTCGGCACGAACAACCAGCGGGCGGCCATTGGAATTGCTGTCCGCCGCGATCAGTGGCATCGGCGGGGCGGCGGCTTCAAGCGTGCCTGTTCGTTGCGCGTGCGTGGCTGTGGTCGCACAAAGCACCGCGAGCGTGGCAACCAACCAGATCAAAGTAAATGAACAACGGCAAAGCCGAACAGCCACAAATGGAACTAAACACATCGATGTTCGACGTGTGGAAGCAGTGCGTATCGCAAAGTAATCGCCCACGAATAGATTCCTTGCGAAGAG
This sequence comes from Phycisphaerales bacterium, assembly GCA_038240875.1. Classification (GTDB taxonomy): domain Bacteria; phylum Planctomycetota; class Phycisphaerae; order Phycisphaerales; family UBA1924; genus JBBRGG01. The sequence continues at coordinate 19,223 of JBBRGG010000006.1, forward strand.
GCGGTTTGAGCCGTGCGGATCGTACACAAATGTGACGCCGACATAAGTGTACAACAAATGTGTACAGGTCAGTAGCGATTTGGATTCGTTGATTCAAGTGAACGAGAGAACACGGCGATGCTTGGCGTTCTGCGTCATGCACGAAGGCGAGTTGTAATTCTCGCGTGTGAAACTACTTGATTGAGAACTTCTTGAATGAACAAGTACCAGTCGCTCGCGTTCTGAAAACTGCTACTTCGGCGGCGCTGGCGTAAGGGTGTGCTTACGCGACCAGTGGGCCTCTTCGACCTTGCCTTGAAGCATGTGATAGCCCAAGGCGACCAAGAGCAGTATGGCCGCAGGTGGCTTCATTCCCGTGATCAAGACCTGGCCTAGCGCGACGATGACGCACGCGGTGTTAATCGGGTGCTTCATAAAAACGTAAGGCCCGGCGAGAACGAACCGATGTTCGGCGTCATTGGCATCTTGACCCATGCGCCAATGTTTGCCCAAAACGCGCAGCGTCCACAGCCGCAGGAAAAAACCAAGTCCAAAGAAGCACAACCCTGCGGCTTGCATGAAAGGATCAATGACCAGGCGAATGGGGCCTGTGTAATTTACGTCGGGCGCAACAAAGGCGAAATAGACGGTCCATGCGAAGTACCCCCACATCGCCATCGAAAGAACGAAATCGATGATGGAGTAGAGGTCTTTGGGCGGAAAGCTATACGCCATGGGCCAGCGAGAATACTGCGCGCGAAAGCCAATAGCCCACGCCACATATAACCCCCCGGCGTAGCAAACCCACGTAACAAATGCGAGCATGAATTCTGCGCACTCCAGTGATTCAATGAGCAATCTCGCGAACCAGCCGCGACCGGCTTTACTAGGCACAGCCGGGCTTTCTAAAGCACAGACCATTTACACCCACAGCCCCGCTCGCATCGTCAGCATCAAAAGATCCAGCGCATGCGGCCAAAATCTGGCACTGGAATCCCTTGCCAACGATGCACCGCAGGAAAGTACACGAAAAAAGCCTTGCCGATAAGTAGTCTGCGATTGACAACCGAAGGGTACGGATCAATCGATTTCGTCCACTCATCAGGATCGCCCCACAGACGGCCATCAAGGCTGTCGGGGCTGTTGTCGCCACACACAAAGAACTGATCATCGCGAAGGGTCAACGTGTAGCGCGGGTGAGTGCCCGCGCCTGGCAGGCCTATGCGCGAGCCGCTCGGGTGCAGGTCTGGGCGATAAAACACATCGCGAAGAATCGCAACATTCGCCAGCGTCGCAGCTCCCGCGTCAAGCTCAATCCGCACACCAACATTGGTGTACCGCGAGCTATCGGAAAGAATGCCAAGATCGCCTGACTCGATGACTTGTTCAACCGTCATATTCGTGGCATTTCGAAGCCGTTCCGCCGGAGACCAGTCATACGAAGCCGTCGCAATCGGCACATCGTTGATGCGAACTTCGAGACTTTGATCAAGATGGCGGAACTCAAAGCGCGTATACGCGCCACTCGCCAGCGCGCCCTTGGGCAGCGGCTTTTCTTCAAGCACTTTCCAGCCAGATTCAGGGTCCGTCGCGATATCGGCGCCAGCCGGAAGCGCACGCATCAGGATCATCGCCGACCCATTTACAGCTGCTCCACTGGTCGCAAATCCAATATTTCCCAAAGAGCCAGGCGCTGGTTTGGCGATCATGCCTTTGAACTCATGACCACACGACGTGATGACAGCACTCACTCGGCTGCCGATCTTGCTCGGATTAATAGCAAAGCGGATCGAAAGATCGCTCACCGGGTACTCGCCATTTGGTCTGGGGCGCGCCAAGCGGCCACGGCTTTGATCGTTGTACGGATACGAATCAGTGATCGGCCAATTCGCCGCGTCCCACACCAGGCTCGTCGCATTCGCGCCGGTGTACGTGTACAACCCGCGCTGCGAACCCACGCCAAGCAGTGTCCAATCTTTGGCGACCGTGCGAATGCCATTGGGTAGCCAAGGTGCGGCCCAACGGCGCCCATCGCGCACAGGATCAACCGGGATATACACCGAATCATGCACGACTTGCCACATCGATTCGGCTTCGCGCCCTTGCTTGCGAGCAATGGTCCAGCCTTCTTGCGTCCAGGGGCTTGGTTGGTCGGCGGGTGTTTGCGGGCCAACCTCGCTGCCTTCGGGCGCGGGGCGGGTAAACAGATCGCCATCGACAATGCAGATTTGCTCACCGGGAAGCCCTACAAGTCGCTTTATGTAATTCTCAGTGGGTTGGCGTGGGTTCTTGAAGACGACGACGTCAAAGCGAGTCGGGTCGTAGATCGAATACAGATACTTCATGACAAAGATTCGGTCGCCGCCGCGGATGGGGGCGTTGACGATTGTCTTGTCAAAGATGCCTCGGTTGGAGAGAGAGGTCGTGCCTTTCGTACGCTCAAAGCGGCTTTCGCGAGCCGGGCCGGTCATTGGATCGCGCGAAACGATTGGGTTCTCCCGAGTACCTTGCGTAGCCAGTGGCGTCTGGAAATTGTTGTTGGCGTAATCGATCGGACCCATAGGCCATTGATAACCGGTATCGCCCGTGAAGCGAACGTGCTGGCCCATCAGCGTCGGAGCCATGGAACCGGTAGGAATGACGTACGCCTCAACCACAAACCCACGAAAGACAAACGCGAGCGAGAAGGCGATGATGATCGAGATGACGGTTTCTTTCGCCGAGTGCTTGGCAAGGCGATTCGATTCTTGTGCGTCCGCGGCGAAGCCGGCTTTGTCGGCGTTTGGTGTCGTCATAGAAGCAGGGTAGGTAAAGCTTGCTCGCCTTGGAAAGAAGTAGGCACCGTGTGTTTCCACCCAGGATCCAATTAGTGAAACAACCAAGCGAACACGTCTCGCGAATCAGTCTGACGAAGATCAGGACATGCAGTTCATAACGCGAAAGTGAAGCTGTGGCGAGTTCGCTCGAGGTGGTGGTAACAAGTTCTCAGCGACGACGAGCCGCGATCAGCCCGCCCATGCCCAAGAGCGCGAGCGCACCAGGGGTCGGTATAGCAGCGAGGATAAATAGGCCCATGAGCTGACCACCCTGGACCAGTTCGCCGTTCGTGCTGCTGCGGTGATTCTCATGTTAAGAAAAAACAGCCCGTGCGCAGGGTGTCTTCAGCGAAGACGATGCTAGAGGTCTCTTCGTAGGTGGTATGGAAAGCGGCGGCGACGGGAGCAAATAGGGCCGCGTCGTTGATGCCGATCTCGACCGTGTTGTCGCCATGTAGGTCATAAAGCCACAGACGGCCTAGGCGATCGTTACCGCCGCCGCCTTCAGCGAGCATGTTGACGGTGCCGCAAGCGAGTGGGTTGGTGATGTCGTCAAAGACCATGGAGAACAGACGGCTATTGCCGTTGGTCACGAATGCGTTGGTGGTAACAAAGCACGTCCTGTTGGTGCTCTTGGCGTCCCACGCCATATCTTCGGGACGAAGAAAGTTGACGAACTGATTGGCGTCGCCGATCTGCTGAAGGCCACTAGCGACACTACCACCGGTGGGGTTACAGGCGTTACCGAGGGTGTTGATGACGTCGCCGTGGTTGAAGAAGTCAAAGCGGATGGATACACGACGACCGATGGTTGAGTTACCCAAGACGTTCGCGCGATCTTCGTTAGGGCTACCGCTGACGATTCCAATGTCGGCGATGCGAAGGCCGTAAAGGTTGTCGTTGGCTAGGCCAGCCTTCTCAACGGTGTTTCCCGCAGCTTGCTTGTTGCCCACGCACATGTAAACTGCGCCAGTACCAGAATCATCGCTTCCAAGGATACTAGTATTTTCCTACGAGAAGAGGCAGGCGATAGACTGCTCCCACGAGTAATCGCTCAAGTGAGAAAGCTCATATGCGGTGCCAGCTTCAGAGCCGGTGGCAATGTTGGCAAACGCACTACCCTGTGGAACAGACTCTTCGCCGTTGAGGTACACGCATTCTGTAGTGCCGATGCCGTTCCACGAGAATGCAGACACGAGGGCAAGTTCGCTCGAGCACAAGCGCCCGAAACCGTCATGGATCAAGTTGGCATATTCCAGCCTTGGGTGCCACAGGCTAGCGTGTAGAGGTTCTGGTTTGTGCTCATGCCACGCGTCTGCGCAGAAGCGACGGCGGCAAAGCCAGCCCAAGCCACCAATGTGGAAACACAAGAAATTTTCGTCAAATCTTCTCTTCTAAGAGCCTCAAACAGATTACCTACTTCTCATCGTGGCACCAGCGTCCTGCTTGTATCTACTCCTTCTACTTCTTCATTTGGTGAGAGCTTCTTATACGAATCATTATTAAAATCCAGGCTATCTTGAGTACGCCAACTCGTAAAGAGATTTTTAATATTACTTTCTTTACCCAGCTATACGCTTTATCAAACATGAAACGATGAGAGCCTCTGCAGCAAACATGCGAACATACATTACGCGAACGCGCAAACACGCCAGGCAAATCCCAGCTTTTTCACGCCTATTGCTCGTAATCTCCACAAGGCTTACTTCGTCCCCTCGGTCCGCCGCCTTGCCCGCTCCATACGAACCAAATCCATGGCTCGCTTGATCGTTCGTTCAAGGTCATCATTCACTAGAAACACTGAATACACACCACACCCATGCGCCGCCGCCATCTCCAGCTTCGCCTGCGCAAATCGCTTCTGGATCAACATTTCATCTTCACGCTTACGCGACCGTAATCGCCCAAGCAAAATGTCTTCTGAAGGCGGCTCGATGAAAATCGCAAACGCCTCGGGAACTTGCCGCTTCACTTGCACCGCGCCTTGCACATCAATCTCAAGAATCACCATCCTGCCTCGGCGTAAGTGCTCCACAACCGGAGCCTTTGGCGTGCCATACTTCTTGCCATATACCCCGGCATGCTCAAGAAACTCGCCACGCGTAACCATCCCTTCAAACGCATAGTCCGTAACAAAGTGATAATCCACGCCCTCAACGTCGGCGTCGGTCTTCGCACGTGTCGTCGCGGACACTGAAAACACACTCCCCGGTATCGATCGCTCGACGCCACGCGTGATCGTGGTTTTCCCCGCGCCGCTCGGGCCTGAAATAATCAGCAAAAGCCCGTCGTCGGTATCAGTCGGTAAGCGATGCAAGGTGGTCATGGCGAGAAGGATACCAGTGAAAAGTGTGAATGCGCACGCACATGACGCCCGTCAAACCCGCTCCAACATTACCTCATCGTGACAATATGCGCTAGCGCCGCAGCCCTGGCAAACAGCCCGTTTCGCGCCTGTTCCATAATCCGCGACGAAGGCCCATCCGCCACCTCCGCATCAAGCTCTATCCCGCGGTTAATCGGCCCAGGGTGCAACACAATCGCACAAGGCTTCATGTGCCTTGCCCGCTCGTGTGTCAGCGAATAAAACGCTCGATACTCGCGCACCGACGCAATCTGCGACGACCCCATAGCCGCCGTCGGCGTCAAAAGCGAAGAACCTTGTGCCCCCTGTGACGCACCATTCGGCCCCGGCGAAGCAGTCGTCGGCCCGCCATGCCTTTCAAACTGGATTCGCAGCATCATGATCGCGTCCGCAGCCGCCACAACCGGATCAAGCTCGTCGGCCACCGCAACGCCCAACGATTCCAAAGAGCGTGGCACAAAACCCGCCGGCCCAACGCACACGACCTTGGCCCCCAAGCTCGTGAGCGAAGCGATGTTCGACCGCGCCACCCTCGACGACGCAACATCGCCGACGATCGCAATCGTCAACCCCTTAAAATCAAATCCATCGGTCCTTCCAAACGCGTCCGCGATCGTGAGCGCATCGAGCAGCGCCTGCGTCGGGTGCTCGTGCTTGCCGTCGCCCGCGTTCAAGATCGGGCACGCAACCTCACGCGCGATCAACGCCGCCGCACCGGCTTGCTTGGCCCGCACACAAATCGCCGCGACGCCCTGCGACTCCAAAATCTTCGCCGTATCAATCAGCGTTTCGCCCTTGTTCACGCTCGACGAACCGCCCAAAAGATCCACCACATTTGCCCCAAGTACATATGCGGCTGCCGTAAAGCTCGTTCGCGTTCGCGTCGAGTCTTCAAGAAAGAAGTTGGCAATGGTCCGCCCCGCGAGCAACTTGGGCACTTCGCGTGCCGCGCGAAAGTCTCGCGCCAACGCCAGCAACGCCCGGATCCGCTCCGGTGGTACCCCTTGCATTCCTAACAAGCTCGTGGCAAGTGGCGCAACGAGTTGGCTCGCGCGATGGGCCGACGTGGGTGCAAGCGTTGCAGGCGTCATGCGCGAGTGTAGAGCCTCACCAGCTTCCAAGCATTCACCACATTACGCCGCCACCCAAACCACTTCGCCCCAGCCTACTTCGCCCCAGCCTTCTTCTGCCTTGGCTTCAAATCGCCAGACTGCTCATACCGCGCACGATACTTTTCATACAGCTTGGTCTGCTTGGTTTCCATCGTCAACTCGCGCCCATCAAGAAACGCAGCAACCAACATCGACGACGCTTCCAAAGGCGAGCCATTGCTGATGATCAACGTCGCCGACTTGCCCACTTCCAGCGACCCATACATGTCGTCGATCCCAAGCACCTTGGCCGCTGAAAGCGTGATCCCACGCATCGCCGATTCCTGATCCAAGCCAAATTTCACCGCCGTCGCCGCCGAGAATGGCAGGTTTCGCTCGTTCGCCGTGTCATCATTATTCGCCAGCGACCACTCCAACCCCGCGGCTTGCAACCGCGCAGGCAGCGTAAACGCCTCGTCATACGCCGCATCATCACGGCTAGGCATCGCGTGCGTTCCCTTCACGATCACAGGCACGCCAAGCTCCTTCAGCAACGTCGCACACTGCGGCGCCTCGCGACCGCCCACGATCACAGGCCGCATCCCACGCTCCGTCGCAAACGCAACAGCGGCGTTAATCTGCTCAACCGAATTGGCATTGATAAACAGCCGCTGCGTTGGCATCGCGCGATCAGTGCCCTGAGTCGCATCCGGTACCAACCCTCGCATCGCTTCCCAACGCAGATCAATCGCTCCTGCCGATACACCTGCCGATCCAGTTGCCGTTCCCGACAATCGCTCCGCCGATTGCTCCGCGTTATACGCAGCAAACGCATCAAACGCGTCTCGTACCTGCGCAAGGCTCTTCCGCGCATTCTCACGCTGCTCATCTTCTGATTGCGTCATCCACCACGCACGAATGATCCGCGTCTGTGGCCAGTTCACCACAACGCCACTTGTCGCGCGAATTGTCATCGCTTCGGGGCTCCACCCCTCGAGCCGAATCGCCGAAACCTGACCAGGAATCAACCCGCCCACCGGCGCAACCCCCGCGATCAAAACCCCAGTCGAGCGCGTGACAGGCAGCAGCGTCGAATCCGGATTGATCGCCAGCGCCGGGCACGCTTCAGGCGTGATACTGCCAACTTCCGACAGATCTTGTGTCGAGGCAACCGATTGGATTTCCGTCAAACCAAGCTGCGTCCACGGCGCGATCATACCCGGGTACACGTCCTTGCCCGTCGCGTCAATCCGTCGAAGCACCGCCTCATCAATCTTGGCCCCTTCTGCGCTCGCTGCCGCAATCGCCGCATCAAGTTCTGTCATCGGCGCTATTGCAATAATCACGCCCTTGTCAAACAACACGAACGCGTTCTCGATCTTCGCCGCCGAAATCGGATGCACCGTTGCATTCGTAATCACAATCGGCACGCTCTGAGGCGGGGCTTTGGGCGTCAAGTCCTGCGCTCGCGCAACCACACCCAACGCACTAAACGCGACGCACGCAGCTAACCCGGCAACTACAAATCTGGCACCAAAAGCAGCCGCCGACCACTTTGCACAACCCGTGGCGTATCTAATTACACCGCTCTTCGCCGAGCATAAATTCATGAACGCGTTCATTCGTTTGCTTCCTGCACGCTTGTTGTTGCGCACGTGCTTAATCTCGTACATCACTCTGCCACTCTTCCACTTTGCCACCTGGCACTGCGTCAGTGTGCCGCTTCTCTCTTCTATTGCCGTCAATGGCATCCGCAAAACCCAGGCTGCATATCCGGCGTCACCTGACCCGACATAAACCTCTCCATGTACATCCGCCGCAGCGCCGCCCGACCCGCCTCGTCCAATCGATCAATCGAGCTTGGCGCCTCCATATTGCTAGGCGTCGCGTCCTTTCCTTCCTTCTCCACATCCTTCTTCTCGCCTTTGTCATCCGCCGCTTCATCACGCGCATCGCTGACCTTCTGTATCTTCTGGATCAGTCGCACGCGTTCCTTCGCAATTGTCTCGCGGTTCGCCGCGTCGATGGCGTCACTGAATAGCTCTCGCCCATCAACCCACGTCGAAACACAGCGCGTAAAGCCTGACAAAGGCTTGCCATTCCAGATCGCTACGTCTGCGTCCAAGCCCGCCGCAATGCTGCCCACCCGCGACTCAACGCCAAGTTGCTTCGCCGGGTTGAGCGTGACAAAGTTCAACGCATCCGGCTCGCTCATCCGCCCTTCGCTGTACCGCACGGCTTTAGCCGCCTCAACATTCAATCGCCGAACCAGCTCCGCCGAATCAGAGTTATACGAAACCACCGCGCCAACCTCTGCCATCATGGGCAACCCCTGCGGGATCGCGTCCTGCACCTCCATTTTGAACGCCCACCAATCGCTAAAACCCGACCCGCCGCCAGTCTTATCACGAATTTCTGCCGCGAGCTTGTACCCTTCCAGCACATGCTGAAACGTGCCGATCCGCACGCCAAACTCCGTCGTCAAATCAATCAACATGTGCATCTCATCCACGCGATACGCGTGGCAGTGAATCTTCATCGTCCCCGCAAGAACCTCAGCGATTGCTTCTAATTCCAGATCTCTGCGCAGTGGCAAGACATCCTTCTGCCCCGCCTCATTCGCCCCTGCTTTTACTCCCGCACGCGCCGCCGAATACGCCTTGGCCTGCGTAAATCGATCGCGGATCAACGCCGCTATCCCCATCCGACTAATTGGATACCGCGCTCGCGTGCTCAGCCCCCAATTCACTTGCGTCGGGTTCTCGCCCAGTGCAAACTTGATCCCCGCAGGCGCGCCCTCCATATGCATCTGACTCGGGTCGGCACACCCCCAGCGAATCTTGTTCGTCTGCGATTGCCCGCCGATGCAGTTCGCGCTGCCATGCAGGTTGTTTACAAGCGTCACACCCGACGCCAGTTGGCGATACCAATCCATATCGTCCGGGTCCGTCACGTCGCTGATCCGTACCTCCGCCGTGATTGCCTGCCCGGATTCATTCACGCCTTTGCTGATACCCACGTGCGAATGGCAATCAATAATCCCAGGCGTGATGTGCTTGCCCGCGCAATCAATCACCGCCGCACCACTTGGCACCGCCGCCCCCGCGTCCAGCACCGACACAATCTTCCCATTGCCAATCACCAGCGTGCCGCCCACGACCACGCCACGCGATGTCTGCGTCCAGATAGTCGCATTGGTAAACGCAACCAGCGCAGGCTGAATCGGTTCGGCATACACCCCATTTGGCCCAAACGGCGTCGGCGTTTCCTTCGGAATCGCCGCGATCCGCGCCTCCATCACTCGCGCCGCCTTTAACGCCTTCTCGCTCGGCACGCGATCAGTAGTTTCAAGTTCAAGCACAATCGTCGGCCCCGTTGCCTTGGATGGTTCAACCACAGGATTGGCAAGTTCAGGAACGACTGCCGCTGGCGCGTTTACTTCAACCGCAACTAGCGCCGCAATTGAAGGTGCAACTGGCTCTATTGCCGCAGCCGCCACGTCCTTTGCCAAGTCCTTTGTCACGTCCTTTGCCAAGTCCTTTGTCACGTCCTTTGCCAAGTCCTTTGCAAGTTCATCCTGCTTTGCTTCGACGTTCGCAGCCTTTGGCTCCGCTTTCACTTCAGCAACAATGCCTTGCTCAAATGTTCCCTTCACGTTCGCCGCGCCCACGCGCGTGATCGTGACCCGCGCGTCACCCGCCGCCACGTCTACGCCACACTCACGCAAACCTGTAAGGTTCGCATCCTCGATCACAAACACGCACTTCTCGCCTTCAAACGTTGGCTTCTTTCCCTTGGCCACCGCGAACTGAATCTTCCCTTGCTCGTCGCGCGACACAAACGTGATCCGCGCCGAATCTTCTTCAACAGTGACAAACAACTGCGCCGTTGACGTCAGCGCGAAGTTCGTATCCTGCGTTTTGGTCATCCGCCATTGCCCAATCGGCTTGGTAGCCACGATCCGCGTTGCTGTCCACTGAAACCGCTCGGCGTCCCCTGTCAGCCCCTGACCAACCAGCATCATCGGCTTGCCTCGCTCGTCGTTTCGCACTGCTCCCGACATCGAAACAATGCCTCGCTTGCCGTCTAACTCGTACCGATCAAACTGGAACGTGAGCGAATGCTGCGTCAACAACACGTTGCTCGCATCGACGCGCTTGGTCTCGCTGAGCTTGGTGACGCTGAGTTTGGTCTCGACGAGCTTAACTTCCTGCTTCGCATCTTCCTTTGGCTTCGCATCTTCCTTTGGCTTCGCGTCTTCCTTTGGCTTCGCATCTTCCTTTGGCTTGTCTTCTTCCTTCGCTTCATCTTTCTCTTGCTTCGCTGCTTCCACCGCATCTACCTTCTTCGCTTCTTCCTTAGGCACCTGGCGCATCACCACTATCTGACCCTTGTCATCAAACTTCAGCATGATGCCAGCAAGCATGCCAACGTCCTTCTTCTCGGCCTTATTTTCTCCCTCCTTTTCGCTCACTTTCGCTACAGCATTGCCAGCACCAACCACCGAAATCGCCCACTCCCCTTCCAATCCCTTCCCCTGCATGCCAGGCGTCGGCGCAAGCTCATGCCGAACTCCATCCACATACACCGCGCGCAACGTTGGCGACTGCGCAAGCGCGTCTGCCGCACTGGTAAAGATCGCCGCATCACTAGTTACAATGTTCGCCCGCTTGCCAATACCAAGCGTGCCCACCTGCGCATCCACACCCAAAATCTTTGCAGGCGTGCTCGTCACCGCCGCAAACGCATCCTCCGCCGCCAATCCATGCGCAATTGCCGTCCGCACCTTGCCGACAAAGTTATCCCCGCTTCGCAACCGATTCGTCGTGAGCGCCATCGCCACGCGAGTATTGCTCGCTCGCGCCGCCGCGATCACGCGTGCCGGGTTAGTCGGGTCCTGCTCCCATCCCATCATCGTGACCAGCTCCATCGATTCCTGTGCCGCAATCGAAGACACATCTGGCTCTTTCACAAAGTTCACAGGCAGCAACAAAGGCGTTTCATTCGCTTGCGATCCGCCCGTCCCCGCCACACTCGCCCCCGCCACACTCGCAGCCTGCACTTCGCGAATCCGCGTCAGCAACGCAGGCAGCCTTCGATACTCGCGACCCGAACCCACAATCCCCGCAGGCCTTGCAAATTCTTTCGCAACCACCAGTGCTCGCAACCCATCAAGCTCATCGTCCGCGTTGAACATCAACACCGAAGCTCGCGCCACCTCGTCAACTTGCTTCGCTTGACCAAAGTTCGCTTGACCAAAGTCCGCCCGACCAAACTTCACCGGAGCCAAGTAGTCCAGCGCGTTCTTAACCTCATTTCCAACCCCATTTCTCCTCGCCCACGCACGACTCGCCGCCTGCCAATCCGCATCAGCCAGCGTCTGCCTTACAACAGCAATCGCCCCCATCATCGAGTCTGGATACCCGCGATCTACGCCCCGATATTGAAACGTCACCCCCTGATACACATCTTCCGCATATGTTGCTGGCCTGGGCTTGCTCGCATCCTCATCAACCGCGCTCGTCGAAACCGCCGCCGCCCGCCCACGAAATATTCCTTTGTTTGGTACAATCCCCGCAGTCCCAAACCCGCGCCCACGCAACACCGCCAAAATCGCTTCCGGTCGCGGTGCATCCAGCACCGACCGATCCGGCATCACTTCATCATTCCAAACAACCCCGTCCCCGCCCGCCTCTTCGCGTGCCCGCGCCGCCCCACCAGGCACCTCGCAATACGCCTCTACAAACGCCGGGTACACATGCTCGCCCCGGCAATCAACCACCCGTGGCCCCAAAGGCAGCTTCGGCGCAATGTCATCCGCCGTCCCCATCACATTGTCCGGCCCCGGCTGCGCCTCAAGCACTGCCGTGATCACGCCATTGCGTATCACCACCGTCGCCCCCATCAACACCCGCCCCGGCTCTGGATACACCACCCCACCCACCAGCGCGACCCACGTCGAATCGTTTCGCGCCGGCCCATTCGCAGGTGGCACAAACGCCGCCTGTGGCTTGTTCTGCCCCACCACAACATCCATCTGTACAAACAACACCGCGCCCGCCACGCACGCGATCACCCGCGCCCAGCGCATGGCTTTCCTGATCTTAAAGTCATTCGCGCCCCCAACGCCCCCAACGCCCCCAACGCCCCCAACGCCATTCAAGCTCATCAAGCCAAGCCCACGCCGCACGCCCATCACTTCACGATTCGATGTATCACCCATGCCTTTAGTCTACTCGAAACTCTTCATCAACGTAGCCACTTCACCCTCCCCGCCCAATCCAATTCCCTTCTCGCCTCCCACCCCACACCTTCCACAGTCTCCTACATTCCCACCCGTATCCCATCTCTTACCCACGGAATCAACACCATGGCCTCCCTCATCCGCGGCAACGCCGTCATCGGTCAGTCCGGCGGCCCAACAGCCGTCATCAATCAATCCCTCGTCGGCATCATCGAAGGCCTTCGCGCCGGCCTCTGCGCCGCTGGTTTCGTTCCCAAAGTCCTAGGCATGCGCCATGGCGTACGTGGCCTCACCAAAGGCGAGTTCCACGACCTCACCGACACCCATCAAGATCGCCTCGATCGCCTCGCCCTCACCCCTTCCGCAGGCCTGGGCTCAACCCGAGATAAACCCGACGCCGCCTACTGCCAGCGCGTCCTCGACGCCTGCAAAGAGCACGACGCCCGCTACTTCTTCTACATCGGTGGCAACGACAGCTCCGACACCTGCCGCCTCGTACGCGAAAAAGCCCTTCAAAATAGCTATGACCTGCGCTGCTTCCACGTCCCAAAGACCGTGGACAACGACCTCATGGAAAACGACCACACCCCAGGCTTCCCCTCCGCCGCCCGATTCGTCGCCATGGCCTGCATGGCAGACTTCATGGACAACATCTCCCTCCCAGGCATCAAAATCAACGTCATCATGGGCCGCCACGCCGGCTTCCTCACCGCCGCCAGCGCCCTCGCACGCCGCCACGACCGCGATCTCAACCCAGGCGAAACCGCCCACATCGCCGACCACTCAACCGACGGCCCTCAACTCATCTACCTCCCCGAAGTCCCCTTTGATCTCGACCGCTTCGCCGCCGACGTCGACGCCATCTACTCCAAAAAAGGTCGCTGTCACATCGCCGTCTCCGAAGGCATCTCCGACAAAGATGGCATCTCCATCGGTGCTAAACTCATCAAAAACGCCCAAGTCGACGCTCATGGCAACGTCCAACTCTCAGGCTCCGGCGCCCTAGGCGACCAGCTTGGCGACCTTCTCAAAGAAAAACTCACGCCCCAAGGCGGCAAGCCCCCGCGCGTCCGCGCCGACACCTTTGGCTATGTGCAACGCTGCTGGCCCGACGCCTCACCCATCGACCGCCTCGAAGCTCGCCGCTGTGGCCAAGAAGCCGCCCGACTCGCCATGGAAGGCCACGAAGATGGCTCTGTCGCCATCGTCCGCCAAGGCTCAGGCAGCGCGGCCTGGCTCGGCA
>JBBRGG010000007.1:0-31494 GCA_038240875.1 Phycisphaerales bacterium
GGTGGGGGGTGGGGGGTGGGGTTGGCACACTGGGATGTGGGTAAAGGCTGGTTTGTGGGTGCTATCATTATCCTTGAAATGGAATAGCATTTGGTGAGGCTTCTGGTGCGAGGCACTTGGCCAAGACAAATAGCTAAAATATATTTGCACAAAAAAATTTGGTTCGTCTTTTTGATGGCGCTGGTTTCGGCGTCACCATTCACACGGCACACCTTTGGTATTGACACAACCGCCATGACAACACTGACCCGCGAAGCGATCTTCGACACGATCAAAGCAATCCTTGTTGATTCACTCGCCGCCGACGATGAGGACGTGACCCTTGAGGCACGCCTTACGACAGATTTAGGAGCCGAGTCGATCGACTTTTTGGACATCGCCTTCAAGCTGGAAAGAGCCTTTGGGTTCACGAACATCCAGAAGGAATTGCTCCCCGAAGGCTCGCCTAGCGATCCTCGCTTTGTGAAGGAAGGCAAGCTCACGCCCGAAGGCGTCGTGGCTCTTAAAACTCGCTTGCCTCATGTAAATTTCACCGCCTTCGAGAAGGATCCGCAGATCACCAAGATCGCCGAATGCTTCACGGTTGGTTCGCTGGTGGCGTTTGTCGAACGCAAGCTCGCGTCGAAGTAAGTCGTGAAAAATCGAAACCCTCTTTCGAAGAGAGGGCGTACTCAAGGGCACGCAAGCGATGGATGAGCGGAGTGTGTATGCGGTGGATGTGGATCGATCGCATTGTGCATCTTGAGCCGACGAAACGAATCGTGGCGATCAAGAATATTTCGCTCGCCGAGGACTATCTGCACGATCACTTCCCGCGAGTGGAAGGTGTGATTGGCGAGCAATCAAAGACAGCATTTCCGCTACGAACGTTTAGAGAGCCGACGCCGCCGATGCCGATGATGCCAGCGTCATTGATCATCGAAGGGATGGCGCAGACCGCAGGCATACTTGTAGGCCATGCGTCGGCGTTTAAAGAAAAAGTCATCCTGGCGAAGGTGGTCATTGCGGAATTGGATCGCGACGCCACGCCCGGGCACACGCTGCGGTACACGGCGGAATTAGAACGGCGCGACGACGCCGGGGCTTCGACGCTGGGCGTGGTGGACTTGATCGACCCTGCTACGCCGGGTATCGAGGCGATGCGGATCGGGCGAATTGATTTGCTCTTTAGCCACCTCGACAACAACCTCGCGGGCGTTGAGTTTCCGAAAGAGAACTTCGTCTTTGGGGAGTCGTTCAAGATGCTGCTGCGGATGTCGGGTGTTGAGTTTGGTGGTTGATGTTTTGAGTGGGCGATGGGTTCAACGCCTTACTACTCTGGCCCACGCTTTGGCCCACTACTTCGATCCAACTTCGCGTGCTGCTAAGGCTTCATCAACGATTCGCGTGAAGATGCCGACGGGCGCGGCAGTGCCGGTCCACGCTTCAAACTGAAGCGCAGCTTGCGCGATGAACATGCCAACGCCATCGACGCAGGTCCAGCCTCGCTCGCCCGCGGCTTTGAGTAAAGGCGTTTGCCTGGGCGTGTACACCGTGTCCATCACAACAACAGGGCCAACGCAGGCGGTAAGTTCGTTAACTTCGACTGGTGCTTGGTGTGCTTCGGGCAAATTGCGTTCTTTGGAGGCACGCATACCTACTGGCGTGCAGTTGACGAGTACGTTGGCGCAGGCTTTGGGCAAGAGGTCCCACGCCGCCGGGACGATTCGGCCTGTGCAATTGGCGGATTCACTCGGACCTTTGTCTAGCGTCGCTTGGAGTTGGGCGTTGAGTTCGTTCGCGAGCAATTCAGCTTTGGCTTTGTTTCGTGCGTACACAACGACGGTGGCGCCAGCATTAGCAAGAGCCCACGCCGCGGCTCGAGCTACGCCACCCGCGCCCAAAATCGCTACGCGTATGTTGGCGAGCGAAGCGACTATTTGATTTTGCGCTCGCGATTGTTCGTGCTCAATGAGCCTCGCGTCAACCATCGCCGCGGTCAGCACGCGCACCAGTGCCGGGGCATCGGTATTGAGCACGCGCGCGGATGCGGCGTCGCCTTGCCATATGAGCGTGTTCGCTGCTCCGGTCGCGCAAGACGCTTCATCCATCTGCCAACCTTGTTCGCGGGCAAGCTGCGCGAGTGATTCTTTATGAGGCACGGTCACGCTGCAGCCGGCGAAAGTCAGCCTTGGATGGTGGCAGAGGTCAAGCAACGTACCCTTAAGGCTTGCGTAATTGCCACCTGTGTCACTACGCGAATCGTTGGCGGCGATGGGCATAGGCACGTACACGCCATCGAATTGAGCCGAATCAAATCCTGCATTATGAACCAGTGGGGATAAGGAATGGCTCACCGGCCAGCCGACGATGCCAAAGACTTTGGTGGCTGCGGTGATTGATCGTGCGCGATATGTGTTGAGAAGATCGCGTAACGCAAGCTGCCCGGGCGCGGTTTCTGTGCCTGCGCCAAGCGAAGCGAACGTCAGGAACGCGCCAAACTTGGGCGCCAAGATCCGCGTCATCACGCCAAAATCGCCCATGCCTAGCGCGATGGTCGGCTTGGTCGCGTCCGTTGCGAGATCAAGCAGTTCCAACGCATCACGCAGCGACCGGGCGGCGTACGCCACTTTGATCACACTCGCGCCCGGAGCCGCCGCCATGCGAGCTATACGGCGAAGCAGATCGGTAGGACGGCTTTGAAAGTCGTGCGTCGAAAGAATCAAGCCCGCACGACTATCACGCAATTGCCCCGGGTGGCGAACAACAAGATGGATCTTTTGGCGGATGTTAGCCGAGGCTTCGTATGCAACAGCTTCGATGTCTATGTACGCGGGCGGCGTCGACGACATGCCCAAACGTTCAAGCAGAGAAATGCGGGCATCTTCGTCGCCGTCGTATTGGCCGCCTTCGCGCGAAGATCGACATGTCAGGATGCAAGGTAGCGGCGAATCGCGAAGAAGCATCTCGATGGTCGCGATGGCGTGCAAGGCTTGGGCACCTTCGAGGTCGCCTTGAAAGATCTCGTCGATGCGAAGCTCGATCATGTCCGCGCCAGAGTCTTTAGCAGCGTGCGCCCGCGCCATTGCGTCGGCGAAGTCTCGAACCATGATGGGGACGCAGATGTGGATCATGAATGCCTTGATCGCCGCTGTACACAGAAAGCCTAGCTCCAAGATATCTACACGAAACCGTATTGAAAGCCGCCCACAGAGTTTATCAACCACAGAAACTGGTCTAACAGGGATCCTGGCCTGTGGTCAACCTAAAAAGAAACCAAACGCACAAGCAGGTCCAGATTCTGTATGGTGCGCAGCCTTGGAAGCAAGGAGCATATTATGCGCTTGGCTGTTGAAAAATAGGCTCCGGTTCACACGCCAAGCTTAATAGCACACAAGAGTGCCGAAGACCACACAATCTATTGATGACATAGGTAAACCAGATTGCGGACGTGCATGTCCGTGGTAATTTTGGATAATTTGCCCTTAAACCTATTGCGGCCAACGCACAGGTCGTTTATTCTGTGTTTAATCGTTTAGAATCTTGCGTTCAGCCATCCGTATTCTTCGGATATTCGTGATCGTGCACTCTGTCGCACGTTTCAAGGCACACGTAAGACCCAAACGCGGCCATCGCGCGATGGTCGGCATCGAGAGTCTCGAGGGGCTATAGAGGACACAGTTCCATGAGCGAACACAAGTTGATCCGAACCGGGCTTTCCAAGGGGCGGCGAACAGCTGCTTTCACGCTGATTGAGTTGCTGGTGGTCATCGCGATCATCGCGCTGCTCATCGGCATCTTGCTCCCCGGCTTGGCACAGGCTCGCGCAGTCGCCCGCATGCTCCAGGAAAAAGCCGCACTTGACCAGCACCACAAGGGATACGCCACGTACTACACGGCGTACCGTGACAACGTCGTCACCGGCGCGCCTCACTGGTCCTGGACCCACTGGTCGCCGGGCGGGGCGTTCGCCAACATTAATATGACCGTGCCAAGCCCCTACGGCGGCAGCGGTGCTCGCGGCTATGGCTCGTGCATCAAGGCATGGACTCTCATCCTCTGGGGCTTCACCGGCGTTGAGCACAACAGCTATGTACTCGACAAAAACGTTCTCTCGGAGTTCCGCCGTCGCCCTCCGACCAACTCTGGAACGACTGGCGCGGGTGGCGAAATCTATACCTATTACCAGTCCGAATCCTTCCCCGCAGCTCTTGCCTGGCATCCCTCGTGGGGCATGAACACGGTCTACGTCGGCGGCGATTACTCCTTCGGTGCGTTCCGTCGCAACGGCCAGCCCGGTCCCAACACCCGAATCGGTGGTGGCGACTTCTACATCCGTCAGTCTTCACAGGTTCGCCAGCCTTCTTCGCTGCTCATCTTCGCTTCTTCGCGTGGCGCTGATGTTCGCACGGCCAGCGCATGGCACTCCTTTGGCGGGTCCGCTCCAGATGGCGCGAACATTCTTCCAGGCTACTTCTCAGTCAAGCCACCTCGCCCGGCTCCCATAGGCCGCTCAGGTTCTTCGACCACCCCATTCTCTCTCGGCGGCGGCTGGGCCAATGCCGCCGACAATAACTGGCTGCCACAACGCGCGCCATCCTACTGGGGCAACTTGAGCGCTCGCCACTTCAAGAAGGTCACCACGGTTATGTTCGATGGCCACGTCGAGATGCAGACCCTCGAACAGCTTCGCGATATGCGTAAATGGGCTAATGGCGCCGTTACCGCAGACTGGAACTTCATCCCAGGCGGCTAAATAGCCTTTGTAGCGAGCAACAAGATTTTCGTAGAACCGCTACTTAACGCCCCCGCCAACTTCTGGCGGGGGTTTTTCGTTGTGCGATGCATATTCACTCGCTTCCATGAAAGCACCACAATTCCACCGCGGATTGCCCAAGGTTGATTGCCCAAGGTTGATTGCCCAAGGTAGACTGCCCGCGTAGATTGCCAAAGGTTGATTGGGTGGACGGATCAACTTGCCGCTCACGCTTTGAACCAAGATCTGCCATAAAGTCTGTCTAATGCCCAACGACTTTCAACCAAATACAAACTTGAATACAAACCTCGCCTCAAACCCTACCGCGGCGTTCATCGACGACCTCGCGTGGCGCGGCCTGATCCATCAATGCACCGACGAGCAGGGCTTGCGTGCACACGTATCGAGTGGCGTGCGTCGTGGGTATGCAGGCTTTGACCCAACTAGCGATTCGCTGACCATCGGCAACCTCGTGCCTTTGCTCATGTTGGCGAGGTTTCAGCGCGCTGGGCACATTCCAGTAGCGCTCATGGGTGGCGCGACCGGGCTCATCGGCGACCCGAGCGGCAAGAGTGCCGAACGCACGCTGCAAAGTCCAGAGCGCGTGGCGATAAATGTCGAAGGCCAACGCCGCGTCTTCGAACGCATACTTGACTTCTCCATCAAAGGCTCGCACGCGCCGCAACTAGTCAACAATATCGATTGGCTCGGCAAGCTTTCCTTCCTCGATGTATTGCGCGATGTGGGCAAACATTTTTCTGTCAATCAGATGATGCAGAAAGATTCGGTACGCGATCGGCTTACCCAGCGCGACCAAGGCATCTCCTACACCGAGTTTTCCTACATGATCCTGCAGGCGTACGACTTTGCCCATCTCTACCGCACGCTTGGTGTCACGCTGCAACTAGGCGGCTCAGACCAATGGGGCAACATCACCGCGGGCCTTGATCTATCCCGCAAGCTGGCGAATGTTGAAGAAGCAAGCGAAGTGGTCGAGTCGTCAAAGGAACATGGCAGTGGTGCGGCAGCGCACGCAGGACCGTTTGGTTTAACTACGCCACTGATCACAAAGTCCGACGGCACAAAGTTCGGCAAGTCCGAATCTGGCGCGGTCTGGTGTACCGCCGACCGAACCAGCTCGTACGCGCTGCACCAATTCTGGCTCAATACCGCCGACGCCGACGTGCCGAAGTATCTTCGCACATTCACGTTTCTTGATCGCGTCGCAATTGAAGCGCTCGAAGCCCAGCACGCGACCAACCCGGGCGAACGAGCAGCCCATCGCGCGCTGGCGTACGAAGTGACGGCTCTGTTACATGGCGAAACCGAATCACACCTCGCAGAGAAAGCCGCAAAGGCTCTTTTCTCAGGCGATATCGCCGGCTTGCCCGAGGCAACGCTCAACGAAGCCTTTGCCAACGCGCCATCAACCACGCACGCCAAGGCACTGCTTCAAAGCGACGGGTTGCCTGTGATCGATGTGCTCATTGCGGCACGAGTCTGCGCGTCTAAAGGTCAGGCCAAAGAGTTTTTGTCTACCGGCGCAATCACGATCAACGGACGCAAGGTCGCGCTAGGTGACTCACTCAAATCCGTCGACTTGTTGCATGGCTCGCTCGCAGCGATCCGACGCGGCAAGAAAAACTGGCACTTGACACGCTGGGCATAACTTGCGCGAGTTGCACTCGTATCGCCACTGCGTGTAGTTGCTTCGGGTTTGGCTTTAGGGTTTGGCTTTAGGGTTTGGCTTTGGGGTTTGGCTTTGGGGTTTGGCTTTGGGGTCGGGCTTTACGGTTTAGTCTCTGGAGCCGAATCCGGTCCGATGGTTCGCTTTAAGAACGCGGACATTCGCCGAGCAAAGAGCAAACGATTTTCAAGCTTGGCGATGCCGTGGCCTTCGTCGGGAAAGACCAGCAATTCCGGTTCGATTGCTTTCTCGCCCGCTGCGGCACGCCTTTGCAATGCAACGGTAAGTTGCAAAGCTTCGCCCACAGGCACGCGCGGGTCGTTCAACCCGTGCTGGATGAGCATCGGCACCTTGATCTGATCGACGCGCTCCAGCGGCGAAACAGATTGCAAGAACGCCGGATCAGAGAGCGGGCCATACTCGGCTTCGCGAAGCTTGCGGCGATACCCCGAGGTCTGCTCGAGGAACGTGCGAAGATTCACGATGCCAACCTGGTTGATCCCCGCGCCAAAGTATCGCGCGCGGCCTTCGCGCGTTGCAGCTTCTGAATCTTCGACGAGACACGCGACCGACATGAATCCGCCATAGGAGCCGCCCCAGGTCGAGATTTTGCCTGGCGCGGCGAGCTTGGAATCGATGAGATACTTCGCCGCGGCGACGCCATCGCGCACGCTGTCCCAGCGCTTGGTGTAGTTGTCCATCATGTGGAACGCACGACCGTAGCCTGTGCTACCGCGAACGTTGGGCTGCATCACGCCGAAGCCCTGGCTGAGCAGATATTGCGTGGTTCGATCAAAGCCAGGCCTGAACTGGCTTTCGGGCCCGCCATGGTAATTAACGACGAAAGGTACGGGCGTGCCATGCTGCGCGCCAGGCGGAAGATAGACAAACGCGGGAACCTTTAAACCATCGAAAGATTCATAGCGAATCAGTTGTGGCAGCGGGAAGGCAGCGAGATGGATGCCTTGGTCGTCGGCGCGAGTGATCTGCTGAGGAGCGGCAATGGCTGCGGCCGAGTCTAAAGCCGGAGTTGCAGCCGCAATCTTGGGAATGTTCCAGACGTAGCTCAGGCTAGGCGTGCGAGTGTTGGTGAGGGTGAAGAAGAAGCGGTCGTCGCGAACGCCACCGAATACGATGCCCTTCTCGATCTCTGGGAGCTTGACCGGCTCAAAGGAAGGCAGGCGATACAGACGAGTTACACCATAACCATCTTCGTTGGTGGAAACGCTGAGGAACGTTCGTTCGCGGTTCATGCTCGCGCTATCGAGCTCGTACTCATCGAGCGCGGGAAGAGGCTTGGTGACCTTGCCAGTGGTTAGATCTCGCATGAAAAGATGGTTGTTGCCGTCTTCAACGTCAGATTCGTACAAGAACGCGGCGTCCCCGAGCATATAGCCAATTGCGCTCACGGCGACAGTTTGCACAATCTCGTCGGCGGCTGCCGGGGCAGAAGCTGCATCCGACTTTGTGTCCAAAGCAGTTGACTTCGGCGTGAGATCAGTCAGTTTGCCCGACGCAACATCAAGCTCGTGCATCGATGTGTCCGAGATCGAACGATACTGGCCAACAAGCATACGTGCTCCGTCAGCGGAAATATCCGACGCGCCCCAAGATCCCTTCATCGCGAGGATCTTGGTTGATGTGCCCGTGTTTGGACCGGTGAAGTTCCAGCGATAGATAAAGAAATCTTCGGCGCTCTCATCGTTGGCGGTATAGATGAAGCCGTCGTCGCTGCGCAGCCAGAGATTGATCGAGTAGACCGCCTTAGGATTGGTGAGTAAAGGCGTGATCAGCGAAGAGACATCGCCTGTGTTGACAAGTTCGGGCGTGATTGCACCAGGAATGATCTGTGAAATCTGATCATTCTCATTACCACCCACGGCGGCTTCGAGCAAGATCCGCTTGCCATCGGGTGAAACCGAATAGCTGCTCAAACCATCTTTGAAATTCGTAAGCGCGGTCATGGTCGCGCCAGGACCAGCAACCGGAAAGGCAGCGGGCGCGATGCCAGCGGCTTGATTTGCCTGCGGCTCAACTCGAAAGAGCTGGAAAACGCCTTTGGGCCAATCGCGAACATACATCGTGCCATCGGCGATTATGGTCGCGGCACCGGGCGTGCGGATACGCATGAAACGCTCAATGTCAATAGGCGTGGTCACAGCGGGCGTGGTCACAGCGGGCGCGGTCGCCGCAGGTGAATTTACCACAGGGGCTGCATCACTCGCGTTCTGAAGCGAGTCGGCGTGTGCCAGGTTAATACTTAAGCCCTGGCCCATCGGCGCGAGCACGTACAGCATGCTTGTGATGAACGCCGCTTGAACCAACAAGCGTGGAAATTGTGTTGCGATCGCGCGAGCAGAAAGGCGGAGTTGTTGATCATGCAGAGCAAATTGAACAGGCTCAATGGGCTGAACAGGCTGAATTAGCTGTACAGGCTGAACGAGCTGAAAGATCTGGATGGTCATGGCGTCTTCCTTCGAGTGTGCAAACTTCTAGCGTTCGCGAGTGCATGCGTGTGGGCGTGTGGGCGTGTGGGCGTGTGGGCGTGAGTCAAAAGAGTGTCACACAAGCTAGTCACAAATCAGAATCACAAATGGAAAACACACATCAGATATTACAGTTCGAGCATTTAGAATATCAACCAACCAAAGTACGCGAGCAGAAACGCGACGACAATTGCGATCATCACCGGCGCGACCCAAGCCGGATGCTCGCTGCGAACCAGAAACGCGTGGCCACATTCATGGCAAATCTCGGCGTCGTCATAGACCTCTTTCTTGCACGCCGGACACACACGCGTAGCCCCGCCGAAGCGCTCAAGATCGTGGGCGTTTGGTTCTTCATTAAAGTCTGAGCCTTCGTTATCGCGGCTTGGTCGATGCGTCGGCTTGCTAGAGCTGTTTCGTGCCATGTGTGGTTAATGGTATCGCGTTGCTGAAACGAAACGAGCAGGTTTACGCAGTCACGCTCTTACGCCGTCACGCCCAGATCTTTCGTCGTAAACAACGCGTCAAAGAGCAAGCCCGCAGCTTCAATATTCGCGCGTGCGCCTTCGAGCCGATCAATCGTGGCGATCACGCCCAAAACCTTGGCACCCGCGCTCGATAGTGCCTTGGCGGCTTCGAGGGCTTGGCCGCCGGTGGTCGCGACGTCTTCAAGAATGATGATCAGGTCGCCTTGGTTCACGACGCCTTCGAGCTGTTTCGCCGTGCCATAGTCCTTCTTTTGATTGCGCACAAACACGCAAGGATGGCCCGTGTGCAAGCTCGCGGCGGTCACCAGCGGAATCCCGCCAAGCTCAGCGCCCGCAAGCCGAATCGCCTTGACGCCAGCTTGCGTTTCCATGTGCTTGATGCGGTCGGCAAAGAGTGGCGCGAGCTGACGCAAGAGCTCGGGCCGCGTCGAGAAAAGATATTTATCGAGATAGAACGTGCTGGTTCTGCCTGATCGCAGCACAAAGTTGCCACGCAGGAGCGCGACGTCGGCGATTGCCTTGGCCAGTGACGCACGATTGATATCAGCAGTAGACATGGCACGAGAGTAGAAGGGTAGCGGATTACTCGCCAGGGACAGACCAACGAGTTCTCTCGCGTAATCTATGCGACAACCGGCCCCAATCGCCGAATCCAAACATACCCAATACCCAACACACACATCGCAACCAGCGATACACCCGCGCCGATCAAGAATGGCCGATCATGCCCCACGCGATCCCACAGCAACCCCGCCAACACACTGCTCACAAGAAGCGCAAACCCATTGATCATCGAGAAGATCCCCATCGCCTTGCCTCGACCATTGCGCGGCGCATAATCCGATATCAAAGCCTTACCAACGCCATCGGTCAACGCGGCGTACACGCCATAGAGGGCCATCAAAGGCCAAATCCCTAGCTCATTGGTAAACACAAACCCGATGTACACAATCGCGTAGATTCCCCAGCCAACACCGATGACCCGCCAGCGCCCGATCCGGTCGCTCACGATCCCCGCTGGGTACGCAATTGCCGCGTTGGTCACGTTGTACAGCGCGTACGCCAAGACCACGGCCCAAGGCGCAAGCCCAACATCGCTCGCTCGCAATAACAAAAACGTGTCGCTGCTGTTGGCCAGCGCGAAGACCGCAAAGATCGCGCACACGATCCAGTATTGCTTCGAGAGCTTCGTGCCCAAGTCCTTCTGCACCGCTTCAGACTCGTGTGCCTTTGCAACGCCTTGCATCTGTGGAACCGGTGCTTCACGCAGAAAGAACGTCAGCGCCAGCGCGCCCAACCCCATCACCGCAGAGACACCAAAGACCACGCGAAAGGCCCATGCCATGCTTTGATTTGGCGAGTTAGTCGCGACGTCACTCGCAGCGACGGCACTCTCCGCTACGCCAACGATTGCAGACTTCTCAAACGGCGTCGAGCCCACCAGCCACCACATAAGGCCCGCCGCGAGCAGCACGCCGATAGTCGCGCCAGTAGTATCCATCGCACGATGAAATCCAAATGCTCGCCCTCGCTGCGAAGGATCCGCCGCATCAGTCAAGAGCGCATCGCGCGGACTTCCTCGAAGGCCCTTGCCCACGCGATCCACGCCACGCCCGAGCATGACCATCGGCCAAGCGACCGCAAGCGCGAGGATCGCCCTTCCCAACACAGGTAAGCCATAGCCCCTGCGAATCCAAGGCAATCGCCTTGGCACATTCGTAATCGCGCCCGACGCGTCTCTTCTCGATCCAAGGTCGCTTCGCCAGCCCGACCACGCCGTGAGCAACGCGACAATAATCGCCGCGATCCCCTCGACCCATCCCAGTGAAGTCGCCGACGAACCAAGCACCACAACAACAAAGATCGGCATCAACGGATAGACCATCTCGCTCGAAATGTCCGCGAGCAATGACACCCACCCAAGCAATACGACCGTTCGTGGCAAGGGCAACTTGGTAGTTTGCTTCGTCAAACTCGCCGAGCCTTTGTCGACCGGCACACGCACACTCCAGTAGCAATCGCCGTGCCGATTCGATGTTTTCAACCATCATTCTTCGATGTCTGTGGCTGCGATTGAATCCGCTTGCGGGCCAGTGCCGTGCACGCCAGCTTCGCCCTCTACGCCAGCTTCGCCCTCTACGCCAGCTTCGCCATAAATCGCTGGCATCAACGATTCGGGCTTGGGCTTCATCACTTCGTGCAACACAACTGTCGCGAACGATCCGCGTGGCAACTCAAAGACGCAGCGCACAAACGGGCCGACCTCGTCAACGCCGCCTTCGACATCGTGATCGATCAAAGGCACGCGCATCGCCCTGCGCGAGCCATCCATCATGCCGCTGTACTTCTTGGCGAAGCTATCGACCATCTCCGGCGTAAGCCCAAGTCGCGCCAGGCTCGTTTCTTCAACTTCTGCAACGAGGCCCTTGGCCCGCCTCATCGACGCGCCCCACATCGGGCCACTAGGCGAAATCTCGTAACTGGCCAATCGCGCGGGCGTCGCCGGGTCTGCCGCGACCGCCGCATCACAATCAAATGGCGCGCCATTGGTCAGCTTGATCGCGATGTCGCCATCAAGGATCGTCGCCCACGTGCCATCCGCAACCCTTGAATCAAGCACGGCGTTAAAGACCGCGCTCTGTGCTGCGGAAATGAAAAACTTCACCACTCGGTTATCAAGCGACATCATCGCTCGCAGCGGATCGCGCCCGCGCACAAGCTGCTGCAATACCGCTCGCTCAGTCTTTGCCAAAGGCGACATCGACTCAAACGCCGCAAGATAATCCTCGCGCGCGAACGCGGCTCTGGATTGCGTGTTGATGGTCGGATACTGCTCGCAAGGTCCAAGCAACGCTGCAGCCGCCCCGGGGCCATCGCCCGCGATGAGCCGCGCGCCGACGATGTGGTTGTTGTGGAGAATGCCAAATCGCTGCTCGCCATAGCGATTGGGCACGCCACCCTTCGCAAGCATGTCTAGCACACGCTTCGCATTCAAAACACTCGTAGGCACAACGTTGCGAACGCGGATCGAAAAGCGATTGCCCTTCAAATGGCCCGTGCGCAGCTTGTTGGCGTGCAAGTCAGACCACAAGATTTCGATCCGGTCATGCACGAGCATCGGAAAGTCTTCAGGCTTGCGCCCCGGTACATGCACAGAAACAACCTGGCGTGTGATCGCGTGCTTGTCCTTCAGCCCGGCGTACCCAATTGCGTGCTTGGGAACGCGGAAGTGCTTCGCGATGATGTCGACCATTTCGAGCGTTGACAAGCCGCGTTTTTGTACGAAGATGTACACGTGCTCGCCGCTACCACTAGGTTGGTATTGCGGTTGTTCATCAACGAGAAAATCTTCGGGGCGTTGCTTGATCACGCCACCGATGCCTGGTATGGCTTGGGTGATGAAGTGCGCAGGAAGCGCGCCGTGATCCAAAGGCGTCAATTTCGCTGATTCGTGTGCGTCTTGCATCGGTTGCTTTGGATTTTCTTTAGGATTGGCTTTCAGTTTGGCTTCTACGTTGGCTTCATTGCTCATCGCGGGTTGCCGCCTCAAGCACATGCTCGGCGACAAGAATGGGCACGCCGCCCGCAACGCCCAGCGCGATCGCGTCGCTCGGCCGCGAATCAATATGAATCAGCTCGCCATTGTGCCTGCTGATATCCAACGTGGCATAAAACGTGTGCTCGTTCAAATCCGAAATCGTGATGCTGCGAAGGCGCCCGCCCAACAAGTTAATCACGCTCGCGAGCAAGTCGTGCGTCTGGGGCCGCTTGACCAACTCGCCCTTCAGCCTGCGCTCGATGGCTTGCGCTTCAGGAAGCCCAATGACTATCGGGAACGTGCGCGTCACGGGCTCGCCAATCGAATCACTGTCAGATTCGCCAGTTGAATCATCTACCGAATCGCCAGTCGAATCGCCAGGTTGGGCCGCATCGTCGGCGTCAGCAGTCGCTTCGCTCGCGCCCTCGCTTTTATTGGACGCGTCGCTTCCAACCGGACCATTTTCAATCGAACCACTTCCAATCGGACTACTCCCAATCGAACCACTCGCGCCGATATCTTGGTCCAAGACTTCGCGCAGCTCGATGATCTGATAGCTATTGAGTTCCCGGATCAAGATCCGGGAGAGTTCCATACGAACCGCCATCGCAGGCCTCCGTGGCGTTTGCCGCCCTTCACCCGAGATAATCTCGCGTGTCAAGCATCGTAGTCGTCTCCGCCTCTTCTCCACGCCCACTCCTCGCGCGCTCTGGCCTACTTAAGTTCCTCCACTTTCCTATCACTTCCTCCCACTCTTTCCACCCTTCCAAATACCTTCGCGCTAGAGACAATACATCACACACGCAGATCCAACTCCGCCGATCCAACTTCGCCGCTTCAACTTCGCCGATGCACCGCTTCCCCCTTCTACAATGCACCACACCATGGCTCGCGACTATTACGACATCCTCGGCATTTCCCGCTCGGTCACCCCCGACGAGCTCAAATCCGCCTACCGCAAATTAGCCTTCAAACTCCACCCTGATCGCAACAAAGCAGCAGACGCTTCGACAAAGTTCTCCGAAGTGCAACAGGCATATGACGTCCTCTCCGACCCAAAGACTCGCGCTCTTTACGACCGCCATGGCGACGGTTGGCAGGCCTATCAAAACCCCGGCTTCGACGGCGCACCAAGCCGCTCTGGTCGCTCCTCCTCGAACCCCTCCGCCGGTCCAAGGCCTACGCAGGGCGGCTATTCCGTCAACGGCATGAACTTCGATCAAGAGGACCTTTCCTCTATTTTCGACGCTGTCTTTGGTGACCAAGCTGGTAATCAATCAGGCAGCCCATCAGCAAACGCCGCTGGCAAAGGCCCAAAGTCTCGTGGCAAAGCCCGCCCAGGCACACGCGCCGAACCATTTTGGCCAAGCTCCATGCCCAAGCCCGAGCCCATCCGCCACGAGCTTCGCGTTCCCTTTGACGTCATCATCACCGGCGCAACTCGCGCCATCCGCCTTACCGAAGATGGCATAACCCGCGAGATCGAAGTCCGCATCCCCCAGGCAATCGACGACGCCGCAATCCTGCGCCTCGCCAACGTCGCAGGCACCAAAGCCACGCCTCGCGATGTGCTTCTCACGATTCGCGTTGATCCTCACCCCCTCTGGCGTCGCGGCGAACACACGGAAATCGGCAAAGGGCTCGATCTCTGGATCGATCTGCCTCTGAATATCGCCGAAGCCGTCACCGGCGCCACCATCCTCATCCCCACCCCCAAAGGCAAGGGTGACGTCAAGATCCCTGCATCAACGCCCTCGGGTCGCTCGCTACGTTTGCGTGGGCAAGGGCTCACCGCCACAGATGGCCGTGTCGGCGACGTTTATATCGTCACTCGAATCGTGCCGCCCACCGTCGCAACGCTGACGCCCGAAGATTACGCGAGCCTCGCCATAATGGCCAGCCGCGATCCTTCACCACGCAGCGGACCCGGTTGGCAGTAATGCGTTCGCACCGAACTACCTGTCGAGTCACTCGTATCTAAAGTTCAAGTTTGCGTCGGTGTTGACTTTGTCCGCGATACAAGCGAAACTAGAGGAGTAAGCCAATAGGCACCAATACACAAAGTGATTTGTGGCAGTAAAGTGAACATCGCGGGTTCGAGCCGTGTCCTGCCAGACGTGCCGCCTCGATTCAGCCCACACACGTGCGTCGTTTCACCCGGCCATACAAGTGCAGGCCATACAAGTGCAAATTATCCGAGTGTTGGTCCAACACACCGACCAAGAAACCACCACTTCTCGCACAAGCTGATCCACGCCGACCCAATAGGCAGCACCGCGAAAGAATATCCCCTTGCTCAAGAAACGACACCAAGCCTTCGTAGCCTTGCTCTGCCTTGCCGACGCCATCTTCATCGCGCTGGCGTGCCTCGCCGCGCTTCTGGTTCGTCGTGACGCGCTGGGCGAAAGCCTCGCAGGCTCGTTCATGGTCATGATGCGCGAGAGCCTGGTCATCTTCGCCATTCCCACAACGATCTATCTCATGTGGGGCTTTAAACTCTATCGCCCCCGCCGTGATCGCAGCATGCTCGCCGAGCTTGTTCAAGTCATCAAAGCCTCTCTCGCCACCATCATCGCGCTGGTCTGCGTCCTCTTCCTCGTAGGCGCAAATCCCGTCGCCGGCTGGACCGGCAACGCCAACATCAATCTCTGGGGCATGCGCTTAGACGAAGGCCGCCTGCAACTCCTCGCCCTCGTCGCGATCCTCCCCGTCACGCTCTGCTTCGAGCGCTTCGTCTTCCGCATAGTCCTTCGCGCCTTGCGCCGCAGAGGACATAATCTTCGCCATGTCGCAATCGTCGGCACAGGCCGCCTAGGCCAGATCTGCTGCCGAACTCTCGAACGTAACTCCTGGACCGGCATCCAAGTCGCCTACTTCATCTCGCACCACGAACACGCCCGCCTCAACACAACCTGCTGCGATCGCCCAGTCCTGGGCGGGCTCGCCGAACTCAACGAAATCCTTGAACGCAAACGCCCCGACGCGATCTATCTCGCTATCCCAAACGCACGTTCTAACGTCATGCCCAACGTCCTCCGCAACCTCGAACGCCATCCTCTCGACGTCCGTATCGTGCCCGACGTTCACCCCAGACACACACCACTCAGCATGGTCGTCGGCGAGCTTGATGGCATGCCAATCTTGTCCGTTCGCGAAAGCCCACTCCAAGGCATCGGCGGATTTGCCAAACGCATCCTCGATCTTGCTGGCGCGTGCGTCGCACTCCTCTTATTCGGCCCGATCATGCTTGTCGTCGCGCTCGCCGTTCGCATGAGCAGCGATGGCCCGGTTATCTTTCGCCAAAAACGCGTGAGCCTCGGCGGCGAATTCTTCGATATCTATAAGTTTCGTACCATGCTCTATGTCGAAGACGAAATGCACCCGGCCCAAAGCCGCCCCCACACCGCCAACTCAACCGCCAACTCAACCGCCAATTCGCCTGCCAATTCGCCTGCCAGTTGGACAGCTCGAAACGATCCACGCGTCACGCCCCTAGGCCGCTTCCTCCGCTCCACAAGCCTCGACGAACTACCTCAACTCTTCAACGTTCTCAAAGGCGAAATGAGCCTCGTAGGCCCACGCCCCGAACGCCCCGAACTCATCGAACGCTTCCGCGAAGATTGGCGTGGCTACGTTCTTCGCCAACACGTCAAAGCAGGCATCACCGGCTGGGCCCAGGTCAATGGCTTGCGTGGCGACACCAGCCTCCGCAAACGCCTCCAGCTCGACCTCTTTTACGTCCGCCACTGGTCGCTAGGCTTTGATCTCAAAATCCTCTGGCTCACGCTCTTCCGTGGCTTCTCCCACAAAAACGCGCACTAATTGCCACCTGCCCCCTTGCCTCTATACCAAGTGCTACGTGCCATCAGCATCACTTTGATCCTGATGCTGCCTCGTGCCTCGCGCCCCCTACATCGTGCCTCCTGCCTGACGCCCATTACCCAAGTTATCCGCACCAAATAGTTTCCTTTCCTACTCCATCGGATGTCGATGGCTGGAATAGGGCCACTCCCTTTGAAGACCTCCTCACGATTGCTCGATACTCCAATCGGAGGCACGCGCTCGTGCGATCCATAGCCTAAATCGAGGCGGAGGTTCCCGTGAGAGTGCTGATCTGCGACGATTCGGCGTTCATGCGTAAAGCAATCGCCATGCTCCTCGACAACGAGGCCGACATCGAAGTCATCGAGACCGCTCGCCATGGCGAAGACGCGCTTGAAAAAATCAAGCGCTACACGCCCGATATCCTGACCCTCGATCTCGAAATGCCCGTTCTCGATGGCATGGGCACCTTGACGCGCATCAAGGCCGAGATCTCACTCGAAAATCGCCCAGCCATTCTCGTCTGTTCCACCCTTTCCAGCAAAGGCTCCCACGAAGCCCTCAAGGCCATGCGACTTGGTGCCTCCGACGTCATCTTCAAAGATACCGCAGGCATCGGTGGTGGCAGCCAAGGCATCAAAGCCGAACTCTGTTCCAAACTGCGCGCCATCTACGAATCTCTCTGCCGTACCAATTCAAGGGTCCGCGCTGCAGCCACCACCAACACCACCAACGCCAACGCCGCCAGCAAAAAGCCTAAAGCACACGCCAGCCTCCACGCCCATGCAATCCGCGCCCTTGACCCTTCACCCGTACACCTTGCACCACCCGTTGACGCCGCCAAACTCATCCGCGATCTTTCCCTTCGCACCAATCCCCCCGAACTCATCGTCATCGGCAGCTCCACCGGCGGCCCGCCCGTGCTCGAACAAATTTTGAGCACCCTCCCCGCCGATATGCCTTGTCCAATTGTCGTCGCACAGCACATGCCCGCGCTATTTACCAAGAGTCTCGCCGAACGCCTCAATGAATTGTGCGATATCGAAGTCGTTCACGCCGACGCACAGTCAACCACTCTTAAGCCCGGCTGCGCTTATGTCATCGTCGGCGGCAAGCATGGCCGCGTCATTCGCAGCGGCTCATCGTGGCGTGTTGATGTCAGCGAAAAACCACTCGAAGCCCTCTATAAACCCAGCGTCGATGAGCTCATGCTCTCCGCCGCTCAAAGCGCCGGCAAAGGCGTCCTGGCTGTCATGCTTACAGGCATGGGCGACGACGGATCACGCGGCGCCAAGGCTCTCTTCGACGCTGGCGCAACCGTCCTTACCCAACACGCCGACTCCTGCGTGGTCTATGGCATGCCTCGCGCCGTCGTGCAGCTCAACGCCTCAACCGCACCGATGAACCCCGATGCCATCGCCAAAGTCCTCGTCAGCACATCGCCCACAGGTGTAGCGGCAATCCACACCAACCAGCGCGATTCGTTCGATCGCTTTGCCCTCTTAAAACCGCCAGCTTCAACCAAAAACCAACCCAATAGCCAACCCAATAACCAACCCAACAACCAGACCGCTGCCAACACCCCGCCCTGGCGAAACAAAGCACCTTCGACAACGCCGCAACCTTTACAGGCTCCACGCCGCGACGTAGCGTGATGCCGATCGATGCAACCCGCGCGTAGCGCTCGTCCCAAACCCCTCTACTTTCGGGGGTTTCGTGCCGGGGTGTACCCATCCTTCTTCGTATTGATCGACCAAGAAAATGGTGTATGCCACCTACACCGTTGCCTGTGTGCAAGGCAACATGAAGTATGCCGTTTCAACCGTCGATAGCTTGACACGATCCGCCTCACATCAGCCGACTCGTTCAGCATCCCTTTGTTTGGAGAATTGCAATGGCCACCACAACCGCGAGCATTCCCAGCACCTCACCCACCAACACCAATGGCGGTAAGCTCGTGGCTCAGGCCGGGGTCCAGCTCCAGCTCGTCACCTTTGAAGTCGCGGGCGAAGAATTCGCCGTTGACATTCTCTCCGTTCAAGAAATCAACCGGATGATGGTGCTCACGCGCGTCCCGCAGAGCCCCCCCGATGTCGAAGGCGTCATCAATCTTCGCGGGCGAATCATCCCCGTGGTTGATCTGCGTAAACGCTTTGGCATGACCACCGCCGAACGCAACGAATCAAACCGCATTATCGTCGTCGAAGTTTTTGGCCGCGTCATCGGCTTCATCGTTGATCGTGTTCACGAAGTTCTTCGCATCGACGGCGGCATCGTCGAGCCCGCCCCCAGCATGGTCTGCTCCATCGATTCGGAATTCATCGCTGGCGTCGGCAAACTCCAAGATCGCCTCCTCATCCTCCTCGATATCCAGAAGCTCTTCCAGGATCAAAACGTCGGTGCCGTTCGCGCCGCAGCCTAATCCCGCGAACACCATTCTCGCGCGAACGCCCAATATACGCGCTCCTCGTTCGCTCGCATCCTCACACACACATCCCTTCGCACCGGAGGTCGTAGATGACGGTTGGCAACAAGACCACGATGTCCGACAAGCAGTTCAACGATCTTCGCAAGATCGTGTACGCTCGCG
Organism: Phycisphaerales bacterium; assembly: GCA_038240875.1. Taxonomy (GTDB): domain Bacteria; phylum Planctomycetota; class Phycisphaerae; order Phycisphaerales; family UBA1924; genus JBBRGG01. The sequence goes on from JBBRGG010000007.1 coordinate 19,347, forward strand.
CTGGCATCCACTTCCCCGATGGCAAAAAGTACGTGCTCGAATCGCGCCTCTCCCATCGACTCAGCGAGCTCGAGATGGAAGACTTCGATCAGTACATCGCCTTCCTCACCATGGGGCCCTTCCAGACCGACGAATTCCAGGAGATGTTTAACCGCATCACCATCAACGAAACAAGCTTCTTCCGCAACGAGCCACAACTCGATGTCTTTGAGAAGCGCGTTCTCCCGGAACTGATCGAGCTACGCAAGTCGACCAAGCGCCTCCGCATCTGGTCAGCCGCCTGCTCAACAGGCGAAGAGCCTTACACCATTGCGATGATGATCCATCGCACCCTGGGCGTGCGCATGGCCGACTGGCGCATCGAAGTCCTCGGCACCGACATCTCCGAGCGCGCCGTTGATTCCGCCATCGAAGGCAAGTACACCGATTATGCCATGCGCACCACCGCGCTCCCCGCTAAACAACGCTACTTCAAGCAAGATGGCACTCACTGGCTCCTCTCCGACATGATCAAGCCCATGGTCAACTTCGAGGTGCAAAACCTCAAAGATCGCTTCGCCGCCAAACGCCACGGCATCTGGGACGTCATCTTCTGCAGAAACGTCATGATCTACTTCGATGATGCCATGAAAGCACAAGTCTTGGGCATGTTCGCCGATCAACTCGCCGACGATGGCACACTCTTCATCGGCCACTCCGAAACCATCCGCAACGGCGAAGCCCCCTTCACCGCCATTCCAATCTCTCACGGCTTCTGCTACACCAAGGCTAATCGAAAGGCCGCCAAGGCCGCGTAACCACACTAGATTCCACTACCTCTCTCGCTTGTAAAACTCGCCTCATACCTGTTCCACCCGTACTTGTTTAGCGCCCGCGAAGGGAGCGTGCCCATTGTCGTTCGGCGGATTTGATCCGGAAATTCTCAAAGACTTTCTTACAGAGTCCGGCGAACTCCTCGATCAACTCGAAGGTGACCTTGTGTCACTCGAGTCGACTCCCGAGGATCCCGCGCTCCTGAACCAGGTCTTTCGCGCGCTCCACACCATCAAGGGTTCGGCCAGCTTCCTGCAACTCAACAACCTGGTCAAAGTCGCCCACGCCGCCGAAAGCGCCCTTAATGCCGCTCGCAACGCACAAGTCATCGTTGATAAGCCCATGATGGATCGCCTGCTCAACGCGGTCGATCTCATCAAGTGCCACATGGGACAGATCCAGGCTGGCGAAGAACTCAGCGCGCCCGAAGAGCCTCTCGTCCTTCGTCTTGCGGCCTACGGCGAAGGCAAGCAATCTCTCCCGGAAGATGGCGTAGTTGCCTCCAACATCGCCGCCGCTGCCCTCGCGCCGCCCAAGCCCGCCAAGTCCGTCATCGCTTCAACCCCTTCATCACAGCCCGCGACTTCATCTCCTGCCGCCAACGCGGGTGCTACCTCGGGCAACTCCGCTCCCTCCAATACCACGTACCGCACCAGCGACCTGGTCCTTGGCGCAGGCAAGACCGATCTCTTTGATTACCTCGTCACCGACGTCGAACAAAGCGTCGAAAAGATTCGTGAAGTGTTGCCCTTGCTCAGCGATCCCTCTTCGCGCCTGGGCGCGGGTACCGCGCTCAGCGAGCTTGGCGACCAGCTCGCCAAAGCTGTCGAATTCTTCGAGCTCGAATCCATGAGCGAACTCGCCCACGCCGTCGAACGCGTCGGCCATGAAGCCAAGACCATCGCCCAAGACCTCTTCCCCGTGCTCACCTACCGCTTGGACCAAGTCTGCGACATCCTTTCTACGCACACTCGCGCACTCAAAGATAAAAAGGTCATCCTCGATCCCATCGATGACCTCGTCGAAAATATCGACGCCGCCCTCCGTGGCATCCCAGGCAAGGACCAGCCTCCTCTCACCGTGCCAGACGCAGTTACGCCAGAGCTCGACGCCGTCGCACCGGTTCAGCTTCCTGATAACGCTTCACGAAGCGAGCCATCGCAATCGCAAATCGAATCCAAGCCCGTGCCCTCATTCGAAGGCACCAACGCCAGCACGGGAATCCGCGTCGAATCCAAACCCGACACGAAAACCGAAGCCAAGCAATCTGTTAACGCTGGTGCCGAAAAAGCCGAATCAACCATCCGCGTCGAAGTCGGCCGCCTCGAATCACTCATGAACCTCGTCGGTGAGCTCGTCCTCCAGAAAAACCGCATCGCCGCCCTCTCGCGCCGCCTTTCCGTCACCGAGCAAGCACAGCACGAACTCTGCGAAGCGATGACTATGGCCGCAGGTGGACTCGATCGCGTCACCGGCGACATCCAGCTCGCCGTCATGCGCACCCGCATGCAGCCCCTCGAAAAACTCTTCGGCAAATACCCTCGCCTCATCCGCGACCTCGCCACCAAAACCGGCAAGCGCATGCAGCTGGTTATCGAAGGTGGCGACACCGAAGTCGATAAGAGCGTTCTCGAAGCCCTCGGCGACCCTCTCGTCCACCTCCTTCGAAACTCCGCCGACCACGGCATCGACACCATCGAAGAACGCGCTCAAGCCAACAAGTCCGACGTCGGCACCATCTTTCTTCGCGCCAGCCACGAAGGCAGCCACGTCCGCGTTCAAGTCGGCGACGACGGCCGCGGCCTCTCTCGCGAACGTATCAGCAAAAAGGCCATCGAACGTGGCCTCGCTTCCGCCGAATCCATCGCGCAATTGTCCGATCGCGACATCTACCGCTTCATCATGGAAGCAGGATTCTCAACCGCCGACAAAGTCAGCGACCTCTCCGGTCGTGGCGTAGGCATGGACGTTGTCAAGACCAACATCGAGACCCTCAAGGGCACCATCGAACTCGATAGCACCCCCGGCCAAGGCTCTACCGTCACCATCCTCATCCCTCTCACCGTCGCCATCCTCCCAGCGATGCTCGTCGCCGTCGGCATGGAAATTTACGCCATTCCCCTTGGCTCCATCGTCGAGATCGTCAAGCCCGAAGAAGCCCAACTCTCATCCATCGGCGGACAGCCCGTCATGCGACTCCGCGAAGGCGTCTTGCCCTTGGTCAGCGCGTCGGAAATCTTCAATGTGCCCGGCGGTAGCGAAGCCAACGCCGAAGAGTTCACCGTCGTTCTCTCCATGAACAACAAGAAAATCGGCCTCATGGTCACTCGCATGATCGGCCAACAAGAAATCGTCATCAAGCCTCTCGAAGGTTCGCAAGGAGCAACACGCAAACGCGCCGTCTCCGGCGCAACCGTCCGCGACGACGGCGGCGTCAGCCTCATCGTCGATGTCGCCGAACTCATCCGCATGGCGGCACACGTCAAAGTCGACGTCCGCGCCGCATAACCCAGCACCGCAATCCGTTGCGCACCGATCCTTCGGAAGGAGCTCTCATGGACCCAGGGTACATCAAGGCTTTCGTAAGCAGCATCCAAAACGTCTTTACTACCATGTTCCAGCTCCAAGTGAGCATCGGTGCTCCCTACGTCAAGGGCGACCCAAGCCCCAAGTATGACGTTTCGGGAATCATCGGTATGTCTGGCGACGTCTCAGGGAGCGTCGTCCTCTCCTTTCCCACCGATACCGCAGGCGGCATCGTCGCTCTCTTCACCGGCACCAAGCTCGAAGTCGGCACCGCCGACTTTGCCGACGCAATCGGTGAACTTGTCAACATGGTCTCAGGCGGCGCAAAAGCCCAGTTCAAAGACAAGCGCGTCTCTATCTCCTGCCCCAGCGTCGTCATCGGCGTCGGACACGTTCTGGCCCGCCAAAGCGACGTCCCCTGCATCGTCATCCCCTGCACCACCGACTGTGGCGAATTCTCCCTTGAAATCGCCATCCGTGAAAATGCCGCCGCCGTCAAGGTCGGTGCCTCCGCCGCTGTCGCTCGTACCGCCTGATCCATCCGCACCAATACACCAACTAGGACCATCCATATGAAAATCCTTCTAGTCGACGACTCAAAGACGATGCGGAACATCCAAAAAGCAGTGCTCTCGCAGCTTGGCCACTCCGACATCGTCGAAGCCTGTGACGGCCAAGATGCCCTCTCCAAAACCTTGGCCGTCAAGCCCGACCTCATGCTGGTCGATTGGAATATGCCCAATATGGACGGGCTCACCTTTGTCAAAACCATCCGCCAAACCAACAAAACCACGCCCATCATCATGGTCACTACCGAGGCCGAACGTGCCCGTGTGATCGAAGCCATCAAAGCTGGCGTCAACAACTACGTTGTCAAGCCCTTCACCCCCGACCTGCTTAGCCAGCGCATCCAGGAAACTATGTCCAAGGTTCCTGCGGTCGCTCCAGCTGCTCCAAAGTCTGCTGCGGCCTAATCGCCAAGCCAATCGTCAAGCCTTCGCTTGACCCAGTTCAACGTGCCCAGTTCTCAACACCGGCCCAACTCCGGTGTTGTTTCTTGCGCGCTCACTACCGCCAACCTTCAAACACTCGCGTTCAAACACCTCGCCACCATCAATTCAACCAAATTACCGCGCCCTTTGCCGTTCTGGTCGGTATCAGTTGGGAGTCCTTTCCACTTTCGCACGCATATTACAGACTTACCCGCGTGATTCCGAGCCTTCTCTCTTTACTCGCCACTTCTAGGCCCGGACAATCTCTGTATGCACGAGCGGATCACTTCAACCCTTGGCCACCGCCAACTTGGCCACACGCGTATCTCTCGAAGCGTGCGCACGCCCGCGACGCTTTCCATGCTTGGATTGATCGCATATGTAAGCATTGTCATATGCCAAACTACTGGCCCCGCACGCGCCCAGTCGCAGCCGCCAATTGAACCAAAGCCCACCGCTACCACGCCTGCGCCAACTCAAACTTCTCCTGAAACTTCCTCTCCTGTAACGCCACCCGCCGAAACGCCACCTGCCGAAAAGCCGGTCACAGAAACGCCAGTCACAGAAACGCCGCCCGCAAAGCCCGCCGAAATTCGTGCCCCCGCAGACCCCGAATACAAAGACCCCATCGAGACCGAGATCACCCTCAAAGATGGCCGCAAAATCACCGGCGAGTACATCCGTCAGGATTCAACCCGCATCCTCCTTCGCATCGCAGGCATCGAAACGCCCCTGTCCATGTCCGATGTTGATCGTGTCGTCCAACTCCCAAGCGTCGAAGACCGCTATAAACAACTTCGCGCCAGCATCGACCCCAACGACGTCGGCGGCCTGGTTCGACTCAGCGAATGGCTCCTCGCCCGCAAACGCTACTCCCTCGCCCTCATGGAAGTAGACCGCGCAATCGAAGCCGACGCCAATTCGGCAGTCGCCTTGCAACAGCGAACCCTCGTCATCGAACAAGCTCGCCTTGCCGAAGCAGGTAGTGTCAAGACACCAACCGACCTCAACAAAAACCTCGCTGACAAACCTCTTGTCGTTCCCAGGCAACCCAAAGAAGAGTTCCCATTCCTCACTCCCGATCAGATTAACCTCATCCGCGTCTTTGAAGTTGACCTCAAAGACCCGCCCCGAATGTTCATCGCCAAGGAAGCCCTTGATCGCTTCCTCAATACATACGCTGGCCAAGGCACAGTTCCCGAAACACGCGAAGGCAAAGACGCCTTCCTTCGCTTGCGTGCGTCCAAACAACTCGAAGCTATTTTCTCCGTCAAAGCACGCGATTTCTACAGCGAGGTCCGCGTCGCCGAAAACCCCGCCATCTTCAAGCGATTCCGCGATGACGTGCAACGTGGCTGGGTTGTCAACGCCTGCGCCACCACTCTCTGCCATGGCGGGAAAGACGCCGGGCGATTCCAACTCGCCAACATCCGTCCAGGCAGCGACGAAGCCACCTACACCAACTTTCTCATCATCGAACGCTACCGCACCAAAGATGGCTTGCCCCTCATCGATTACGCCCAGCCCAACCGCTCCCCACTTCTCCACCTCGCCCTCGAACGCGAAGTCTCTCTCTTCCCTCACCCGCCTACCGACGGCCCCAAACGCTGGCAACCCGTCTTCCGCTCCGAAAAAGATGAGAAATTCAAGAAGACCCTGGACTGGATCACCGGCATGTTCAAACCTAGGCCCGACTATCCAATCGAATACACCACCCCAGGCGATTCGACGGCCCCCACCGCCGAGCCCGCTCCTCGCTAAGCCTGCTCCTCGCTAAGCCTGCTCCTCGTTAAGCCCGGCTTCCTGCACTTCAATTCTAACTTTACCCAACCGACCCTAGGCAGGCGAACCTAGCGTACCTTTCGCCAGTATCTGCTACAGTGGTGGCCTAGGCAACCAAGGCTAAACAAACCTGTTCCTGATCGGCATCTTTCATTTTGACCCATACCGGTTTTTACCCGTAGTTTCTACGACCCGTACCGGCCCCGAGGCATTGCTGCTATGTCCAATGACATCACCAAGCGTACTTCCGCGAATCACGCTTACTCCAATCTTCGTCGTTCGAGCGTCCTGCTCGCCGCCGCGGGCGCCTTGGCGAGCGTGCTCACCGGCTGCGACACTCGCAGCGATTCGACCAGAGCGATCCAAGCCGGGTCCAACAAGCTCAGCGCGTTGACCGGTGGCGGCACCGCCCCAGCCTCCGTCGAATCCACGGACAAGGCGATGAACTTAATCATCAGCACCGTGCAAAGCGCAACCACCGACAGCGATCCCAAGACCGCCGCTGCTGCACTGCTCCTGACTTCCCAGGCCCACTTTGGCTTGGCCGAAGGACCCGCCGACAACGCGATGAGGCTTGATCGCGAAGTCCGCCGTGGCTTTGATTACGCCAACAACCTGGCTTCTTCCTGGACCGCGCTCAACGCCGCGGCTGCCGCCGCCGAAGCCTTTAACCCCGCGAGCACGATCGCCGAATTCAACCAAACGATCACAAGCAAGCGTCAAGAATCGACAGCGGAACGTGCCGCCCTGCGTGAGATCAAGAGCCGCATCGACGCGCTCGACACCCAGCGCAAGGCCGCGCAGGCCAGCGCGGAACAAATCCAGTCGCAGTACGCCGTTCAGATGGATTCGATCCGTGGCATGTCGGCAATCGCCGCAACGCCGATTGTTGAGAAGGCTCAGGAACTCTGGCGTCAGGCTGAAAAGCTGCGTTTGGACGCGGCACGTTTGACCGCTCAAATCGAAGTTCTCGGGCCTGAAGCCACGAGCCGTGCAACGGTTGCGGATCAATTTGACAAGCAGGTTGTCGATTTGACTGGTGCTATCGCCGAGCTCGAAGCTCGCAAACAGATCCAGAGCAGGACGGCTGCCGCAGCTCGCACCGAAGCACAAACCATCGCAGGCACACTCGACCAGACGATCTTCGACGCAGGCAAGCGATTGAACGACGAAGTTATTCCTGCGTACGCCACGGCGATCAGCACGTTTGAAAAGGCGGCTCGCGCATCGGCTTCTGCCGAAGCTGCGTCGCCGGTTGCTGCTCGCATCTCGACGGGCTCGGCTCGCCAATCGATCGCCGAACTGTATTGGAACACGGCTCAGGCACACGCGTACAGCTCGCGCGTCCTCGACACGCTCACGTCGAACACGCCCTCGCTTCCCAACGCATCGGACTACGCGAATCGTGCCAAGGCGTCCAGAGACGCCGCCAAGGTTGCACTGGATCAGGCTCGCGAGAACTACGGCCAGGCCGAGCGTGCGTTTTCGAGTGCGCCCGCGCAAGGCTCGTCGCGCGATCGCTTGCAGAAGCTTGGCGAATTGCTCAGTAAAGCAGCACAAGTCACCGAAGGCAAGTCGATTGATCTTGGTAACTCCTTCGGATTCAAGGGCGTTTCTGTGGCTCCCGAACGCGATCGCGTTAGCGAAGCCAAGCTCATGATGACCGCGTATAACGTGCTGATTGCCGAGGGAAAGTTTGACGAAGCCTTGGGCATGGTCGTCGGCGATGAAGATGCGGTCGCTGCGTATCGCACGAGCAACCAGCTCTCGGGTGTTGCCAATCGCCTTGATGCCGCGATCAAGAACAAGTTTCCGGGCAAGTCGCTTGCTGATGGCTTGGGCCAGTTGTCGGCAATGGGCATAAACGCTGACACGCTCAAGGGCGTGCAGGACGTGAACACGCTTGAGTTTAAGGCCAACGAAGATGGCACCGTTTCGGTTACCAACTCCGCTATGCCAACGATGCCGATCTCGCTGCGTGATATCAATGGCGTCTGGAAGCTCGACGTCAATCCGCTTAAGCCGATGCTCGCGCAGGCTGCCATGATGATGGGGCCGCTGACAACTGTGTTTGGTGCGGTTGCCGACGATGTTGAAGCTGGCAAGTTTGACACTGTCGAAGCCGTTGGCGCTGATCTCATGGCCAAGTTGCAAAAAGCCATGATGGACGCGATGAGTGGGGGCATGGGTGGCGGGTAATACGTATGCAAGCATGAATTTGCTCCTCAACCCCTCCAGTGATGGAGGGTTTTTTGTTTGTACGTGTAAGCGCGATGCCGACGAGGTATCACACGTAGTACCGGTGCGCTCACCATCGGCGCGCGCACAAAGGCGGCGCGTGTGCGCACGAATATGGTCGGTTCTGGTGAGAGTTTGATGGCGTAGAGAGTGACGTGCTCAAGAGTTAGGGAAAGAAAGCACGAATTGCGAGTCGGAAAGGCAGCACCACGATCGAAGCGATCATGACATGTCATGGTGGCACGAAGACAAGGTGAAGGTAAAGCAACCGGCGGGGACCGCCGGACCACCCAAGGCCAAGGCAAAGGCACGAAGGCAAAGGCTCAGGTTTTAGTTTGTGTTGGGTGAGGCTGTCGGAGTTTGCCGTTTCCAGCTGACGGATTTTTTCGTACCTGGCGCGATGGCGAAGAAGAGCGAGACCACTCCTAGTAGCCCAGCGAACATACTCGCGGGCAGTGTCCAGCTTGCGGCGCCAAGCGCATCAAGGCGGAAGTTTTTGGTCGGGCCTGATCGCGGCATGAGGTTCATGGCGGCTTGGTATTGCCAGGTGTTCTCGCGAAGCTCGCCTGGCTTTGGTTCTTTCATGCGGTACGCGGTTGGGTGCTTGAGGCGGCCGTGCGTGAAGGAGCCATCGGGTTGCAACTCGTAGAAGTCAAAGATCCAATCGCGCTTCCAGACTAGGCCCCAGGTTTCAGGTTCGGCGCCGGGGCGACTGCTGCGAGTCATGATGAGAAGGCGGTCGGGAAGTTCTGGCGTACCTAGCCGCTTGACGAATTCATTATCGGTCATGCCACTGGCGTCGGCGAAACGCATGACGCGGAGCCAATCAGCGTGATCCAGAAGGCCGGGCAAGCCATCGCGGGCGGCGGCGATGGTTCGGCGGATGCGGAGGGTTTGATCGCCATAGGTCACGATGACGGTGTCGGCTTGGCCGGTTTCGTGTTCGTCTTGGAAGGTGACGGGTCGATTGGCGTAGATGAAGGTTCGATCGTTTATAGGCTGGAAGCGAAAGAAATGCCTTGGGCTGGCGTCGTGGAAGGCGATGATGCGTTGCATCAGGAAGCCGACGCAGGCGATGCAGAGGATGAACGAAACAGCGGAGACTATGCCTAATAATCGGCGGAACGTTCGTTGCTTGTGAGCGAGGATTGGCTGTTGATTGGGCTTTGAAAGCGGGCTGGTAGATTGTGGGAAGGAAGTCATGGTGGGCTCAGGAAGCCGCGGTGGCCGCGTGTTGGGATAAGGCGACGTTGATTCTGGGAGAGATTAGATTCGTTGAACGGTTTGATTTAGTTTGCGGCGGGCTTAGTTTGCGGCGGGCTTAGTTTCGGCGGGCTTGGTTTCAGTTGGAGCGTCTTCGCCTTCGTGGGACTGGTATCAATCACCGTCAGGCGAGGCGGCGAGCGCGTTGGTGGTTCCGGTTTGGGGGCGCGACTGATTGGCGTTAGAATTGGCGGGTTTTGGGGTAGCGTGATAGCCATGGGCGGCGTGCTTTTCTTGGAGCTTTTTCTCGTAGTACGCGAGGGCTGCTTGTTTAGTACCTAGTTCTTTGGTGAGCTTTTCGATGTAGCGATCGCGGGCGGCTATGACTAAAGGCTTGCCATCGGTACCGGCTACGCCAGAGCCCGTGCCACCGGCGATGACTTGGCCGGCTTTGAATTCGTCGATGCGGTCGCGGGTGAGCAGGTCAAGGCTCGTGAACCCGAGGAAGAGGGCGACGGCCAAGAGCGAGTAGGCGACGATGATGGAGTTGATCGGGTTGTCGTAACGCAGCTGCATGAAGATGCCGAGGACCAAAAGGCTCTTGACGGTGGCGATGCTCATGGCGATGGCGATGTTGACCCATGCTGGAAGAAGAAAGTCGAACTCGCCTTGGACCCAGACTTCAAACTGGGCTAGGCCGACGGTGAGCCCGGTAAACAAAAGAAGCATTGCGAGAACTATGCGAAGCTGCATGGGCCCGATGATGACGTGGCTGTGGTGTTCGGCTTCGGCGTTGTGCGGATCGAGCTCGTCGAAATGGCTGGCTGTGGGTGATGGGGCAGTGGCCATGGTTGAGTTCCTGAGCGAGCGAAACTGGAACGCGAAACTGGAATACGAAAATTGGAATGTGATCAAGCGAAGAGAATCTGGATCGAAGTTAATTGAGTAGATCAGTAGAATTCAGAGCTGCGCACAGAATGAGGCGTAGGCGGGGTAGACACATGAAAGATGCTTGTGAAACGAGAAGAGAGAAGTCATTCTGTGACGGATTTTTAGTGGATCAGGTATAAGAGCGGGAAGAGGAAGATCCAGATCAAGTCGACGATGTGCCAGTAGAGGCCGGTGAATTCGGCGCCGGTGTAATACTTGGGGCCGTAGGTGCCTTTGCGAGAAAGGAAGTAAACGCGTGCGATGAGGACCATGCCGATGATGACGTGGATGGCGTGGAGGGAGGTGCCACAGTAGTAAACGGACCACCATAGAGGCATGTTGGGATCGATGGCGAAGGGGTAGTCAAAGAGCATGCCTGGGCGTTTGCCTTCGGACCACTTGGGCATGTACTCGAAGATGAACTTGATCGCGAGAAACGCTATGCCGCAGATGAAGGTGATGATGAGGTTGAACTGGGCTCGCTTTTGCTGATTGGTTTGAAGGCAGTAGACGCTGGCCGCCATGGTGTAGGAAGAGATGAGTAGGACAACGGTGTTAAGGCCACCTAATCGCCAGTCAAGGGATTGAGAGCCTTCGGCCCACGCGGCGGGATACAACATGCGGAAGAGTGCATAGGCACAAAAGATGCCTGCGAAGAGCAAGATTTCGGTGGCGAGGAAGAGCCAGAAGCCGGTCTTGGCACCGTCGAATTCGTCGAAGGAGGAGCGCCAATGGTGCCCGTGTGCGTGGCGAGCCCAAAGAGGCTTGCGTTTGGCCTCTTTGATGCCGCCGGGGTTTTTGCTATCGAGCGTGGTCATGAGAATCTCGGGTAGGGACAAATGTCAGTGCAGGCAGCCTTCGCAGGCGAAAACCAGAAATTTACCAGCATGAACCAAAGTAAGACATGAATCAAAGCAAGGTTATCAAACTTTGCAAGTCGTAGATTAGTGCTTGGGCCGCTTCAAGTTCTCAGGGGGGATTGGGTAATCCTTGGAAGCCCAGCCTGGCGGGACGGTAGTGTCGAAGTCGTAGGGGCCGTGCGTGACGATGGGTTCGTGGTCGAAGTTGTGCTCGCTTGGTGGGCTTGCGGCTTCCCATTCGAGAGTGAGGCCGCCCCATGGGTTTTGTGGAGCCTTTTTGCCTGCAAAGAGAGAGTGGGCAAAGACTGCGGCGTGGATGAGGAAACCGATGAGAAGTACGAAGGAGCCAACGGTCGAGATCTGGTGAAGCAGGGTGAATTCGGTGAAGTACGAGGCGTAACGGCGGGGCATGCCTTGCATGCCGAGGAAGAACTGGGTGAAGAAGGTGACGTTGAAGCCAATGAAGACGGTGAGGGCGCCGATGATGGCCCATCGCTGGCTGTACATCTTTCCAAACATCTTGGGCCACCAGTGGTGGAGGCCGGCCATGAGGGCCATGATCGTGCCACCCATCATGACGTAGTGGAAGTGGGCAACGACGAAGTAGGAATCGTGCAAGTGAACGTCGGTGGCGAGGGTGCCTAGGGGAAGTCCGGTGAGCCCGCCGATGGTGAAGAGGAAGAGGAAGATAAGGGTGTAGATCATCGGAGCGTTGAGCTCGATGGAACCTTTGTCAAGAGTCGCGATCCAGTTAATTACCTTCACGGCGGGAGGAATCGCGACGAGGGACGGGAGGAAGGAGAA